>DASYCL010000762.1:0-6206 GCA_036500245.1 Polyangiaceae bacterium
CCGCGTGGCGCAAAAGGTCGACAGCCGCACGATCTTGGACGAGCAAGGCGCGGAACTTTTGCTCGGCCGCGGCGACATGCTGGTCAAATTGAATGGGGCAACGGACACTCAGCGCGTGCAATGTCCGTTCGTGAGCGAAGAAGAAGTGAGCGCGCTCACCGACCACCTGCGCGCGCAAGGCACGCCCGAATACAACGAGGCGATCTTGCTCTGCCCGGATGAAGAGGAGGGCGAGGAAGAAGCCGACGAAGTGGTCGACTCGCGCTTCGACGAAGCGGTGCGCATCGTCGCGGATACACAGCGCTGTTCGACGTCATGGCTGCAACGAAAGATGACGATTGGCTATAATCGCGCGGCCAAGATTGTGGAAATGATGGAAAAACGCGGCATGGTTGGACCGCCGAACGGCGCCAAGGATCGCGAAATCTTGCTGCATGCGCATTGAGTCCGCGCGCGCGGGCGTGACAAGCGCTATTTCTGCGTTCGGTGGTCGTGTATAACTCTCGACAACCATTGCCGAATGAGTCCGCCGGTCGCGTCTTGAGCGAAGCCTTCCCACGATGATTTCTCCACTGTCCGCGCGATTTCCGGAGCCGCTCGACGATGACGACGACGACGTGGCTTGGGCACTGCAGACCGCGCAGGTGCAGTGGAAGCGAGGCGGGCAAGCGGACGCGATCGTGTGGTTGCGACGCGCCGCTGACACCGCAGATCAACTCGGATTGGTTTGGCGTGCGGCGGATTTGCGACGCGCTGCCGACGAATTGACTGCTGAGCTCGCGAGCGCGCCGCCGGCACGATCGCGTCCGCCGGCCTCGATCGGCGGCGCCGAGATCGACGAGTTGCTCGGCACCAACGACGATGGCCTCGAGCAAATCGAGGTGGTCTCGGCGCAGAGTGCGATCGACGTAGTCGAACTCGATCGCACCGGGCCCTTGCCCTCGTACGCGCCGGTCGACGACAGCGAGTTCGAGGAAGACGTGGTGCCGCTCGACGACGACGAAATCGAGAGCGCGGTCGACGCCGCTCCGGTACCCGTCGCCGAAGAGCCGGTGGAGCTCGACGACGACGCGATCGCCGAAGACGAGTTCGACGAAGACGAATCGGAGCTGACGCCACAAGTCGACGTGGGGCCGTTCTCGCGCGAGCCAATGTCGAGCGAACCCGCGACGGATCGCGACGCGCTCGGGCTCGACGAATATACGGACGACCCGGACGAGCCGGTGACTCAACCGCACCTCGACGACCCGCGTTTGGCCGCGATTCGTGCCTCGGCGGTACCGACCCCGCTGCCCGAAGTCGAGCCGGAACCTGAAGGCGATCCGCAAATTGGTGACGTGGTGCTCGGCGAAGTCCGCGGGCTCGAGGACTTGCCGCCCGAAGGCCAGATCTCGCTCGTGAAGCAAGTTACGATCGAGAAGCTCAACACCGAAGAGGAAGTGAGCGCGTTCGGTTTGGCGTTGGTCTTGCGCGGGGTAGTCAACGTGATGCCAACGATCGCGGACGTGAGCTGCGCGCGCGCCGTCAAGGGCGACATCGTTTGGAGCCAGGGTCACCTCGACGATGGCGTCGCGCTCAGGCTCGTCGCGAGCGAAGACGGAACCGAGGTCGCGGTTTGGGATGCGAGGGTGCTGAACGAAGCCGTTCACGACATGCCCTGGGTGGTCGACGATTTGAAGACGCTCGCCGATCGCTATCAAGCGCTCGCCGGCGTCGCGATGGGTCCGATGGGCGAACGCCTGGACGACGCGCTCCGCTCGATGGTGACCGAGCGTTGCGAAGTGAAGCGGCTCTTGCCCGGCGAAGAATTGGTCGAAAAGGGCAAGCCGGTCGGCGGTATGTTCATCATCGCTGCAGGTCGCATCGAAATCGCGGATGGCGATGCGGTTTTGAGCGAGCTCGGTTCCGGCGATTTTCTGTTTGCTTCGCAGGTGCTCGCGGGTGGCGCCGCGCCGCACTCGGCGCGAGCGGGCAAAGGCGGCGCGCTCGTGCTCTTCGCCGGCCGCAGCGTGGCGCACGAACTGCTCGTCAGCGTGCCGCCGCTGCTCGAAGTCTTCGCGGGCTGAACTCAGAGCGAAGGTGGTTCGCTCGCGCTAGCGAAGTCGCGTGGCCGCGTGCTGAGCTCCCAAACCAGCTGTTGATTGCCTTGCGCGCCCGCGAAGCGGAGCCCAAACCAGCGCGCGGCCGGCGAAATCGTGGGGCTGCCGTCGGAGCGCACTTTGGGGAACGTGATCCGGAACGCGCTGCGCCAGGGGGTCGTGTACGGAAAATAAGTGAGCTCGATCGCGCCGGGTTTTTTGATGGTTTGGATTTCGGAGGGCGCGGTCTCGGTGCCTTCGTCGTCGATCAAGCGCACGATCCAAGCGGGTTCGGCCGTGGTGAGGTCGTTCCACTTGTGCTTTTCGGCGTAGAGCGCGACGTAAAATTGGTGCGCGTCCCGCGTTTCGGCGAGCGAGCGCTCGAGCAAAGCGTGGCGCTGGTCGATCGTGAGGCGATAGTCTTCGGCGTAACGCACGGTGTACGCCCAGCGAAAGTCCCACGACTCATAGGTCGAGGTCACCGTGAGCACGTTGTCCATCGCGTTGACGGTGATCAGCTGCTCGCTACGCGTCCAAGCCTTGAGCACGGTTTCGTAGTCGGAAGCGACATACTCGCGCGGGCCTTCGCCCAGCGTGACCGTCGGCGTGCGGCAGCCGCCCAGACCGAAGAGCGAAGCGGCGGCGAAAGCCGTAACCGCGGCGAGACCGATCAGCGTGGCGCGCACGGCCGAGACACTACCATGGTAACCTCGCGGCGCGTGCGCGCGTGGGCCATTTTTTGCGTCGTGCTCGTCCCGCTGTTGCTGGTGGCGCTCGGGCCGAGTGTGGCGCAAGCGAACTGGGCCGAAGTGCGAGTACGCGGTGAACTCGCGTGGGGCGGCGATCTGCAAGGCGGCGAACCGTACGTGTACGAAAGCCCGACCGAGCCCGGCAAGATCATCGGCTTCGAAGTCGACATCGCCGACGCGCTCGCGAAAGAGCTCGGCGTGCGCGCCAAGTTTCGCCAGAACGATTGGTCGAACCTGATTCCATCGCTCGAGCGCGGCGACTTCGATCTCATCTTGAACGGGCTCGAAGCTACGCCCGCGCGTCGCTCGCGCCTGCGCTTGAGCCAGCCTTATTTCGTGTATGGCGAGACGCTCGCGGTGCGGAAGGGCTCGCCGTTGCACACGCTCGACGAGCTTACTGGGCGAAGCGTCGGCACCTTGAATCAAACCGTGGCGCAAGAGTTGCTCACGGCGCATCACGCGGACGTCGCGCTCTACGAGGGGCAACAAGAGCCTTACATGGATCTCGCGAACGGACGCATCGAAGCCGTATTGCTCGATCACGTGATCGCCGACCGCTACGGTTGCTCACTGCCGGCGCTAGCGTGCGTGCCCCAGGATTTGGCGCGCGGCAGCTACGTAATCGGCATGCGGCCGGCGGATTCCGAGCTGGCGGAGCACGTCGATGCCGCGCTCACCACGCTGATCGCGCGCGGCGACTTGCGGCGCATCCTCGAGCATTGGAATTTGTGGGACGCGCGCCAAGACGAGCTCGCCGCGCGTAGCGCAGAAGCAGCCAAAGCCGAGGCGAACGCGCCGAAGTCGAGTAACGCCGCGAAGCCGAAGCTCACACCGTCGCAAGTCGGACTGTTTTTTCAGGGCGCGCTGATCACGATTTTGATTTCGGTTTGTGCGTTCGCCATCGCGTTGCCAGTTGGTGTCGTGCTCGCCGTCGTGCGCTCGCATGCCGGTCGATTCGCGCGCGCGCTGGCGACCGCGTATGTCGAAGTGCTGCGCGGCACGCCGGTGCTCTTGCAACTGTACGTGCTCTACTACGGCCTTTCGTCGTTCGTGCGCCTGAGTCCGATCGTAGCTGCGGTTTTGGGTTTGGGTTTGAACTATGCGGCGTACGAAGCCGAGGTGCACCGCGGCGCGCTCGCAGCGCTGCCGCGCGGACAAGCCGAAGCCGCGAGCTCGCTCGGCCTGTCGCGGCTGCAAGTCTTGCGGCACGTGCTCTTGCCGCAATCTCTACGCATCGCGTTGCCGGCGCTGACGAACGACTTCGTCGCGCTGCTCAAAGATTCGTCCTTGGTGAGCGTGATCACGGTCGTCGAATTGACCAAGCGCATGACCATCGTGGCGGTCGAAGCGCGCGATTGGGTCGTGCCGGGTTTGCTCTGCGCGGCGCTCTATTTCGCGATGAGCTTCCCCTTGTCGCGACTCTCGCTCTGGCTCGAAGCGCGGTACCAAAGCACATGATTCGCATCTCGGGCTTGTGCAAAACCTTCGGCAGCGCGCGCGTGCTTTCGGGCCTCGACGCCGAAGTGAGCGCAGGCAAAATCGTGGCGTTGCTCGGTGCCTCGGGCTCGGGCAAAAGCACATTGCTCCGCTGTTTGAACGGGCTCGAGACGTTCGATTCCGGCGTACTCGAAGTCGCCGGCTTCGCGCTTTCACCAGGCAAGCACGACGAACCCACGCTCCAAGCCTTGCGCGCGCAGGTCGGCATGGTCTTTCAGGAGTTTCATTTGTTCGCACACCTCTCCGTGCTCGACAACGTGACGCTCGCGCCGCGCATTGCCCAGTGCGTCGCGCGTGAAAAAGCCGAAGCGCACGCGCGCGAGCTCTTGGCGCAGGTGGGTCTCGAAGGGCGCGCGCAGGCGATGCCACGCGAGCTTTCCGGCGGCCAAAAACAGCGCGTCGCGATTGCGCGCGCGCTTGCTCAAGGCGTGCGCGTGCTCTTGCTCGATGAGCCGACGAGCGCGCTCGATCCCGAGCTGCGCGAAGAAGTGCGCGAGGTGCTGCGCCGTGTGGCGCGCGGCGCGCATCAAGAAACCAAAGCGAGCAGTGGGACCTCGGGCCTCACGATTTTGCTCGTCACGCACGAGCACGAGCTCGCACACGAGCTCGCGGACGAAATTTGGACGCTCGACGCCGGCAAGATCGTGAAGCGTGCGGCACCGGCAAGATCGTGAAGCGCGCGCGTAGCACCGCGGCGCGCATCCGACTGTTTCTGACCTTCGTTAGATCTTTTGAGATTTTTTGCCCTGCGCGTGCACACGATCAGCCGGCGAATCAGGAGTTTTGGGCTCTTCATCACATCTCTTCTCCCTCCTTCGCGCCGGAGCGCGCGCGAAGGGCTGGGGCTCGCCCGCCCGGAAATAAGACAGAGCAGCAGATTCGCCGGGCTGATCACGGTTTTCGAAGGACGGGCGGCCACGTTGGAACTGACCGCCGCGCTTCGTGACACCCGAAGGGGTGAACAGGCGCCCGCCGCATCACTTGTGGCGCGAGCGGCCAAGCGCTGATTCGCGCGCAGGGCCAAACAGCTCAAAGATGTGAATAGTCGCGTTTTATTCCCGCGCGCTGCGGCGCTAGTTCCCGCGGAACGTGACCACGGTGATCAGCGCGATCAAGAGCATCAAGCCGAAGGCGTGGATGTTCGCTTCCACGCGAGCGTTCGGCTTGCGTCGCGTTACGGCTTCGTAAGCGAGGAACGCGAGGCGCCCGCCGTCCAGCGCCGGGAACGGCAGTAGATTGAAGCCGCCGAGGTACGCGCTGAGCGCGGCCAAAAAACTCAGGAATTCGGGAGTGCCGAGCTCGGCTGCTTTCGAGGTCTCTTTGACGATGCCGACTGGGCCCTTGAAATCCGGCCTTTCCTTGCCCGTGATGATGCGCGAGAGCCCGAACACGAGCTCCTGCACCACGGAGAACGGCATGCGTACGGACGCGGAAGCTGCGTCCCGCACGCCAATCGGGATGCGCTTTTCGATCGTCTCGACGCCGATCTTGCCGCCGTCCCCTTTGAACTGAGGGGTGACCTGCAGGGTGAGGTGCTCGCCACCGCGCGTGACGTCGACCGCTACCTGCTGGTTCGCGCGCGCGAGGATCAGCTTGCGCATCTGATCCCAGTCATTCACTTCGACGCCGTCGATCTTGGTGATCGTATCGCCGCGCTGCATGTGCGCGGCTTTGGCCGGCCCTTCGAGCACGTTCACCGAAGTGGTCGGCTCGAGCTTGCCGCCGACGAGCAGCGACGCGAAGAACAACACCGACGCGAACAGGTAGTTCGACAGCGGGCCCGCGAAGATCGCCGAGATGCGCCCGACCAGCGAAGCGTTCGCGTAGCTCGACTTGTCGTCCGCGTCGACTTCTTCGAACGGGTTCATGCCCGCGATCTGCA
>DASYCL010000763.1:0-9343 GCA_036500245.1 Polyangiaceae bacterium
CGCGTCGCGATGGCACCGAACCTCGAGTGGACCGACGTGCCGATTCGCGACATGTTGGTTGCGGCACTCGGCGTACCCGTCGTCGTCAACAACGTGACCGGCGCGGGCGCGATCGCCGAAGGTCGTACGGGTGTCGCCAAGGGTGTGCGTTCGTTCGTTTGGGTTCACGTCGGCACCGGCGTCGGCGCGGGCATCGTGATCGACGGCCACGCATTCTCGGGCACCCAAGGTTTCAGCGGTGAAATCGGTCATTGCGCCGTTGTCGACGGCGGTCCCGAGTGCTCCTGTGGCATGCGAGGCTGCCTCGAGACACTGGTGTCCGGTCGCGCGATCGTGCGCGCCGCAGAGGTCGCGCTTGCCGCTGGCAAGTCGACTTCGCTCAGCAGCGTGCCGACATTGGATGCCGTCGCAGTGGCCGAGGCCGCACGCGCGGGTGATGCCGTCGCGCTCGCGATCTTCGCCGAGGTGGGCGAACACCTCGGCGTCGGCGTGTCGTATCTAGTGAACATCCTCGATCCGCAAATGATCGTGCTCGGCGGCGGCGTGATGGAAGCCGCCGACCTCTTGCTCGAGGGCACGCGCGCTTCGATGGCCAAACACTCGCTCAAAGGCAGCCGCGTGCCGGTGCAAGTCAGCGCCCTCGGCGACGACGCGGGCTTGATCGGCGCGGTGTTCGCCGCGATGGACCAATCGGTGCGCTCGTACCGCGTGGTCGCGACGGGCGAACGCGTCGCGCTCGACTGATTCTGGCGAATTGGGCCCGCGCTTGACGGCCCCAGGTGACTGATTTAGATCAGTCACCTGGGGGCGAACAATGCAGAGCGGTCGATTCGGAGTCGCTGATCGTTTTTCTGGGCTGGTACTCGCCGTTCTCCTCGCGCTCGTGCACTGTGGCGGGCGAGCGGCAGAAAATGCGCCCGGTCACGGCTCGGGGAACGCGGCAACCGCAGCGACCGCCAGTACCGCGCAGATCGATGCAGGCGGCGCACCCGGCGATGGGGGCGTGGCGAGCGCGGTTAACGGTGGTGGTTCGGCGGGAGCTGCGATGCTCGATGCGGGCGACTGCGGCGGCGAATTCGATTGCGCAAGCGGGAGTCGCTTGCTGACGCTCCCCGGCGATACTTGCCCGAGTTGCGTGTCTCCTTGCGCCAGCAACTTTGGCTACGATGTTGGATGCGCTGTCGGCCGCTTCGTCGATGTGCCTCCCCCGGATCTCTGCAGCACGATCTGCGAAGTAGAGAGCGGCGAAGGCGGCGCGAGCGACGAAGACTCGTGTGCCGAGGCAACCTCTGCCTACGACACATATCGCGCATCGCTCCTGTCGGATGACGTGCTCGCGTGCGACACGGATCTTGACTGCGGGCTTGTCAATCCCATGCTTGCGTGCGGCTCGAACTGTGCGTTCGCGGTTAATCGACAGCATCCGTTCGACGTAACGGATGCGCTGAACGACCGCGCGGAAGAGCTGTGCTCTCACTGCGAGTCTCCGTCGCCTCGAGTTTGCCCCGCGCTTGCGTGGCCGCTGTGTCGCGATCATCGCTGCGTATTGGGCGGGTCGTGAAAAACCTCGGTTGAGAGCGCATCAGCGCGCCAGAACCTCGGCCTCCGCTTGTTTCGAGGCTTGGCGCATGGGAGGGTCGCGCCCGGAAATGGCCTGGGCTGAGCGGTTGCGCGAATTGTATCGAGCGTTGATTCGCGGCGAGCTCAGCGCGGCTTTCTTGACCGTGGTGCTGTGCGCGAGTTTTTTTCTTGCCACCGTTCGCATCCGCCACGATTCGCCGACCGAAGACGAATGGGCGCACCTCGTGCGCGGTGTCAGCTACTGGCAAAACCGAGACATGCGCGTGCACGTGCAGCACCCGCCGCTCGCCAACGCGTTCGACACCATCCCGATCGCCTTCGATCGCAATAACCCGCGCACCGCGGACATGCCGACGTGGAAGAACGGCTATCCGCCCGCTGGCGAGTATATCAAAGTTGATTACGCGCGCGCGCGTAGTCAGCTCATGCGCTGTCGTTACATGGCCGTGCTGTTTCTGACGGGGCTGTGCGCGTACGCCTTTTTCTTCTGCGAAGTCACGTTCGGCTGGCCGACGGCCGCGTGCGTCCTGCTTTTGCTCGCCTTCAATCCGACCTTGCTGGGCCAAGCGCGTTACGTCGCGACCGATTTGCCGGAAGCGACGCTGTGGACGATCGGCGTCGGCGAAGCCATTCGATATTTGGGCGCTCGCTCGCGCTGGACGCTGGTCACGATGGCGCTCGGCCTTTCCGGCGCGGCATTGGCCAAGCACAGCGGCGTCTTGCTCATTCCGATCGTGACACTGATCGCGCTCGCGGTCGCGCTGCTCGGTCGCGGGCGTTTCGCGGGGCTCGGGCTCTCGCGCCGGCTCCTGAAATGGTTCGGCGAGTTCGCGCTCGCCGGCTTGATCGTGCTCTTCGCGATCAACGCGATCTACAAATTCGATCGCACGAACCTCACGGTGCGCGAGTTTCTGGCCGAACCCGAGCAACGTCATTGGACGACCAGCGGCTATCACCAAAATTTTTTGGAACAACGCACGTTCTTGCCGAAGTTGCCGCAAGGCTTGCGCATCCCGCTGCCGCATCCGTATCTGTTCGGTCTATTCACGATCGAAGAGCACAACCGTCGCGGTTATCCGACCTACTTCATGGGCAAGAGCTCGACGAAAGGTGAAGTTTGGTACTTCCCGGTCTTACTCGTGCTGAAAAATCCGCTGGCTCTCCTGGTTTTGCTCGCTAGCGGCGCGTGGATTTTGCTACGCCGACGGCGCTTGTCGATGCCGAGTGCGATCGTCTTTTCGGTCTCGCTGGCGCTGCTCTTCGTGCTCATGAAATCGAATCTGAATATGGGCATTCGCCATGCCTTGCCGATGATCCCACTGCTCAGCATCCTCGGCGGGCGCGCATTTGCGCATTTGCCCGAGGTCGCGACGCGGCACGTGCTCGCCGGCCTCCGCGTGCTCGGGCTCAGTAGCGTCGTCAGCGCGCTTGCGAGCGTGCCGCACTACCTCGGCTTTTTCAATTTGCTCGCGTTCGGGCGCGGCAACCAGATCGCCGTCGTCGGCGACGATTGGGGTCAAGACCGCGAGGACTTCGTGCGTTTTGCCCGAGCGCACAAACTTTCGCCGCTCTACTACTACACCGAGACCGGCACTCGAAAACTCGAGGTCGATTTCTTGGGTTTGGAGTTCAAGGAGCTCGGCTGCCGGACTCGCTTGCCGGCAGGAGCTTGGGCTGCCGTGCACCTGCAGTATGTCTATCGTTGGCAGAGCTCGGGTTGCGCGCCGTGGATCAAGGCGCTCGAACCGAGCTACGTCGTCGACGGCCACATCAACATCTATCATCTGCCGGCCGCTTCCAGCGAGCTCCGCCCGGGCAAGGAACTCGAAGCCGCACCCAACGAACCGACGCCCGCCGAAGCCCAACCCTAACGTTGCACGAGAACTAGCGATGACCGATGCCGCGCCAGAGCCAGCCGTCGACGGGGGCGAATCCAAGAGCCTGAGCCAGCGCGAACTCGTGTTGCTCGCCGCCAGTGCACTCGTCGCGCTGCTGGTGCACGCGCATTACTGCTTCGCGGGCTTCGGCGAGCAAGATGCGGCGCGGCTCGCCATGGACGCAGTTCACTGGCGCGCCGATCACGTCATCTACATGGCGGACGTCGACTATCGACTGCGCACGAGCCCTCTCTACATCCATCTACTCAGGATCGCGCTCGATCACGGGCTTGCCATTCGCTCGTTGCCGAAGTTGATGAACGGCGCGAGCGTGCTCGTCAGCAGCGCATGCATGGTCGGTCTTTACCTGCTGTTTCGGCGCTTCAGCGGGAGCCGGATCGCCGCGGCGGCAACGGTCGTCTACGCGTTCACGCCGTGTTTTTGGCTCGGAAGTGTGTACGGCATGCCGACGCTGCTCGGCCTCAGCTGTTGGATCTTCGCCATGCTCGCCTTTTCGCGCGCTGCGGAAGAGCCGAAAATCACGAGCCCGCGCGCCCTACAATTCTTGGCGCTCACCCTACTTTTGTCGTGGTTCTCGTTCGCGCTGAAAGCGGATTTGGTGCTGTCGGCCGGCGCTTTGCTCGGCATCTTGTGGATCGAAAATCGCTGGCGCTCGCTGTTCAGCGTTGCGGCGGTGGGCGTCGTGGGCGCGGCCTTCGGACTCGCGCTCGTTTACGCGAGTTCGCTCGCCAGCGTCGCGCCACCGAGCGGCGATCGCGAAGGGACCAGCAATCTCCATGGCTTCCTAAAAAATTGGAATGCTCGCTTCCCATTTCGTTGGGAGTTTTTGGTCGATCCCAAAAACAACATTTGTATCACTCACGCGGTTGGCAGCGTGCTCTTCGTGCTGGTCGTGCTCGCGCTCTTGCACGGCTTCGTCGTGGGTGGCGCGCGCACGCGTTTCACGCTCGGCATGGCAGCCTGGGGTTTGCCGGCGATTCTATTTTGGGGCTTAAAATCGGGCAATTCGGCGCGCCACAACTTGCCCGCATTTCCGGGCCTGGTGCTGCTCGCGGTTGGGCTTTTGTTTTTGCTCACGCGTCAGAATTTGAAGAAAGCGTGGCTCTTGATCGCATTGCTCGCCGGCATTTCACTGCTCGACGAAACAGGCGGCAATAGTGTTGCGCCGAAGGTGAATTTGCTCGCCACGTCGCGGCAAGTCGAAGGCTCGTCGAACTCGCTTCACCAGCGCGCCGGCGAATTCATGAGCGGCCCGAATCCGAAGAAGGCCGTGATCGAAGCGAACTACTTGCTGGCCTATTCGGAGTTCGAGGTTTGGGCCGCTGCGAAGTCAGCCACGTCGAGCCCCGGCAACCCGCGCATCGTCATAGACGGCGATCGCGAGACGCGGGTTTACCAAGTCGGCAATTCGCACCAAGCGCGCAGCATCGCGCAGGACTTGCGAAGGCAGGGCTGGGACGTGTTTTCAGTCGAATTCCAGCTCTGAGCCGTCACTCGTACAAATCGATCGGCACCTCGAGCAGCCGCGAAAGCTCTTCGAGCGCGCTCCGGTTTTCGTCGAAGAAATCCGGATCGCCGAGATCATTGGGGGTCACGCGGTCGCGATAGCTGCGGCCGATCCAAGCGCGCAGGTTCTCGTACAGCGAATCGTCGAGCAACACGCGGCCGGAAATGGCGTCGCGCTCGGCGTTCGTGAGCGCGACGCGCAGCCGCAAGCACGCCGGCCCGCCGCCGTTCCTCATCGACCCGTTCACGTCGACGTAGTGCAGGGCGCTCACGGCGTTGTCCCCGGCCAGCACGCGTTCGAGAAATGCGCGCGCGGCCGGCGCGGCTCGACTCTCTGCCGGCGCGATGATCGCCATCGATCCGTTCGGCAACGTCACGAGCTCGGAGTTGAAGGGATAAGCATGCACCGCATCCGCGATTGGAAGTTCGTCGTTCGTGGCCAATTCAAAGGAGAATTCGGCGCCGAGCTTAGCGCGGAGCTCGCCTAAGAGGGCCGCGCTCTTTGCGAACGCGAGCTCGTGCAACAAGATCAGACCGCCGTTGCCGACCGCGAGTACGTCGCTGTGAAACGCGCCCGCGTCAATGCCTTCCGGCGCTTGTTGCGCGAGTATCAATTGATCTTCGCGCAGGCCGTGCAGCCTGGCGCAGGCCGCGCTCGCTTCGCGTGTTTGCCGCGCTGGGTAGATGCTGGGCCGAGAGCCCGGCTCGGCTCTGCGCCCCCAACCAAATAAATGCACCACGCCGCGCGCAGTCGAAAGCCGCGTGTGATTGGCGGCGCCTTCGTCGGCGAAGAGCTCGCTTGCGGGCAGCGCGTCGTGGACGGCGAAGTGCTCAGTGTGCGAGAAAATCGCGCGCAGCGTTGCGGTCGTGGTTTCGGCTTCCAAGCTGCGATGGAACATCGATGTGAGGTTAGCCGGCGTGAAATGCACGCGGCCATCCGCCGTGTCGCTCGAGGGTGCGACCGTCGCCGCGTTCGCCGTCCACATCGCCGACGAGCTGCCCGTCAGTGCGAGCAACTCGGGCGCGACGCGAAGCACGCGCGGCAGCACATCCCGACTCGAGCCGGCGAAGCCGAGGCGATGCAGCGCGCGCAAATTCGGACGGAGCGGCGGCGGCAGCACGCCTTGACCCACGCCGAGTCCGGCGACGAGCCGCGCTTTTTCGAGCCCTTCTAGCGCCGCCGCCCGCGGATTGCCGGGCTCACTGCGATGGCGAAAGCTCGCGATGTTGCCGTAGCTGAGCCCCGCGTAGTGATGGGTCGGACCCACGAGGCCATCGAAGTTATATTCGCGCATGACGGCTTCGAAAAGTATGCTTTCATTCAGGCTTGCTTTCGAGTGCAGAAATCGAGGCTGCCATGCGAGGTTCGCGGCGGGCACTTTTAGCGACTGGGTTCGCCTGGGTCGCCCTAGGTTGCGGTTCGCCCGCAGGGCAAAACTTGTTCGAAGGATCGCCCGCGGGCCAAGCTGGGAGCGTCGCTGTCGGTGGCTTCGCTCAAGGCGGAAGTGGCGCGCAAGCCGGCAGCTCCGCGCAAGGCGGCTTCGCGCAAGGCGGGAGTGTGGCGCAAGCGGGCTCTGGATCCGCCGTGGATTGCGCGAGCGCATGTGCCGGAGTCGGCATGTGCCAAGGCAACGTGTGCGTGATCGATTGCACTTTGGCCGGGTCTTGCACCACACAAGTGAAGTGCCCCGCGGGCACGGCTTGTCGCATCGAGTGCGGCGCAGAGTCGGGCTGCTCGAGCGGCGTCGATTGTAACTCCGCCGCCAGTTGTGACGTGCATTGCAGCGGCATCTCGAGTTGTCCGAACGGCGTAGAGTGCGCCGGCAACAATTGCAGCGTCGACTGCGCGAGCGAAGGGTCGTGCAACAGCCAAATCAGCTGCAGCGCCGCCACTTGCCAGATTCATTGCAACACCAAAGGCGCCTGCTCCGGCAAAGTGTTGTGCGCCCAAGGCTCGGGCGACTGCGACATCGAATGCAACGCCGACAACGCCTGCGGCAGTGGCGTCGAGAGCGACGCCTCGGGTAAAACCACGGTCAGCTGCGCGGGCATGGGCGCTTGTCCCGCGCCGGTCAGCTGCCAAGGTGGCCCTTGCGGCGTGGATTGCGGCGACAATGCGTGCGCGAGTGGCATCTGTTGCAATGCTCAAAGCTGCGACGTGCACGGCAAGCCGAACATGTGCATGCAGTGAGCGCGGAGCGCGTTTTTCTTTTTGGGTTTGCCTAGAACGAGCAGTGCGGTGCGGGTCTGGCTAGAGCAACGCGCGTCCGAGCTCGCGCGCGTTCCGGTATTGTTCCGTCGCGTCGCGCCGGCGATTCGCAAAGCGAAGGCTGCGGGCACCGCGCCTTGGCTCGCTTGGCTCGAAGCTCACGCGAAAAATAACCCTAAAGGGTTATTTTGCGAGCTCGACGCGGAGCGGCTGAGCTTCGGCGAAGCTTGGTCGCGTGTGCGCTTGCTCGCCGCGGTGCTCGTCGAGCAAGGCGTTCGTGTGGGAGACGTCGTGGCGCTGATCGGCGGCAATTCACCGAGCTATCTGCTGCTCGTGCTCGCGATTGCCTATGCCGGCGGAGCCGCTGCGCTGATCCACCCCGAGCTTCGGGGCGAACCGCTCGCGCACGCGCTTTCATCGGTCAAACCGCGGCTCAGTTTGGTCGAAACCTCGGAGCAGAGCGGGATTTCTGCGCTCTCGGCCGCCGAACGCGGTGCGACACTGACGTTCGCGCGCGGTGAGCTCGAGGCGCTCGCCGAGCATGTCGCTCCGCTCTCCGAGCCGCGCGCCGACCCGAACCGCGATTTCGTCTTCATTTTCACTTCGGGCACGACGGGTTTGCCGAAGCCGTGCCGCGTGAAACACGCGCGCGCGCGCTCGGCCGCGACCATTTTCGGCAGCGTCGCGTTCGAGTTCCGCGCGGGTGACAAGCTTTATTGCGCGTTGCCGCTCCATCATTCGAGCGCGCTGTTGATCGGCGTCGGCGCGGCGCTCGTGGCGGGCGTGCCGATCGCGCTGCGCCGAAAGTTCAGCGCGCGCGAGTTCGCGCCGGACATCGCGCGTTACGGCGCGACCGCTACGCTTTACATCGGCGAAGTCTGTCGCGCGGTGCTGCGCGCGCCGGCGGCGCCCGCGCCGTCACTGCGCGTCGCGGTTGGCAATGGTCTGGACCGTGACACTTGGCTCGGCTTTGCCGAGCGCTTTCCGGACCTGAAAATCCGCGAGTTTTACGCATCCACGGAAGCGCCGGGTGCGATCTTGAATTTGACGGACAAGGTCGGCTCGCTCGGTCACGTGCCGTTCGAACACAGTCGCGGTTTTCGTCTCGCGCGGCTCGACGACGAACAGCGCGAGCTCGTGCGCGACGAGAGCGGACGCGCTGTGCCGTGCGCGCCAGACGAAGCGGGTGAACTCTTGCTCCGCGTGCACCCAACCAAAAATGAACCGCACGGCGAGTTCGCCGGTTACAAAGACGAAGCGGCCTCGCGCGCCCGGATCGCGCACGACGTGTTCGAGCGCGGCGACGCCTATTTCCGTTCCGGCGATGTGCTCAGACGCGATCGCGACGGCTACTTCTATTTCGTCGATCGCCTGGGCGATGGCTATCGTTGGAAAGGCGAGAACGTGTCGGCGCTCGAAGTGGAGCGCGTGCTTTCGCGCGCGCTCGAGCCGGCGAAGGTCGCGGTTTTTGGCGTCAGTGTGCCGGGCCACCCGGGGCGCGCGGGTTTCGTCGAACTCGAGCAAGACGGCGCGTTCGACGCGCAGCGATTCGCGCGCGCGGCGCGAGAATTGCCGGCGCACGCGCGGCCCTGCTTCGTGCGAAAGGTCTCGGAGCTCGAGCTCACGAGCTCGTTCAAGATCAAAAAACGCGCGCTCGAGCTCGCGAACTTGGTCGGAGCCGGGCGCGAATCGATTTGGGTGAAGGACGGTGAGAGCTATGTGGTGCTCCACCCAAAGTTGTGGGACGATCTGTGTCGTGGCGACAAAAGGCTTTGATTTCGCCTTCTGCGCGCTCCTAATCGCGGCGCTGTGCACGGCGTGCAGAACGAAGCACCACACGCCGGAGCTTCCGCCGCTTCGCGCCGACGCGTGGCTGACCGAACTCGACGTGGAAGGCTTCGGCAAAGCTGCGCTTGCCGTGCCGCTCGGTGCGACCGAGCCACGACCGATCGTGATCGCGTTACATGGCGCGGCAGATCGACCGGAGTGGGCGTGCGGAGCGTGGCGTAGCATCGCCGGGCCACAGCCGTTCGTGCTTTGCCCGCGTGGCGTCGAGCGCGCCGATTTCGCCGCGCCGGATCTGCGCTACACGTTTGGCACGACGGCCGTGACGGCGAGCGAACTGCGCGCGGGACTCGCGGCGTTGAAG
>DASYCL010000764.1:0-2102 GCA_036500245.1 Polyangiaceae bacterium
CAGGCTTCGTTTTCGAAGAGCAGCGCGGTCAGCCCCTTGGCGTTCAGCACTGCATAGTTTCGGATGCAATTGTTGAACACCGCATGCACCTCTTCGGCTTCGTCGGCCAAGCGGCGCACGCGCTCGCTCCAGGCGGAAAGCTCCGGTCGGCCGTAAAGATAGTTGAAACGTTCTGCCACGGTCGCGCCCGGCCGTTGCCACGCGGCGCGATTCTGGCCGTGAAAGCGCACGACGGCGAGGCGCCGCGATGTGACGAATGTGAGCGGCGGCACGCCGCCGCGCTCGACGTCCGGCTCGTCCACGACGACGTACGGCAAATCGAGCGCGCGGAGCAGCGCGATCACGCGCTCTTGCCGCTCCGGCATGAGCCAGCTCCGATTGCGAAACTCGACCGAAAACGGTGCCTCCGGATAGCGCGCACGCAAGCCCTCGATCTGACGCACGTGGCCCCGTGTTGCATCGAACCAAGGTGGAAATTGGATCAGGATTGACGATAGCCGTCCGCATTCCACGAGTGGCGCGAGCCCAGCGAAGTAGCGCGCTTCGATTTCGAGCACGAGCTCGCGCGGTAAATCTTTCGGGTACACGCGCGCGCCTTCGGGTACTGCCTGCGCCAGATCCGAGGGCAAGCGCCGGCGCTCGATCGGGTGACCGGTGAAAACCGGATGCGCCTTGACGTCGAAGTGAAAACTCGCCGGCGTCCACTCGGCCCAGCGTTGAAACGTCGCCGCGTCGAGCAGCGCGTAGTAGGTCGCGTCCACCTCCACGAGTTCGAAGTGCTCGGCGTAGTGGCGCAGCCGCGCTTCGGGCGTCTTCACGTGCTTTGGATAAAATAGCTCACCACGCGAAAGCGACGCATCCGACCAGCCCGCGCTGCCGCTGCGCACATTGCGAAACAGCGCGGGTTTTGGGGCTTGCTCAGCGAGCCGAAGAGCTTCTTCGTAGAGTTCGCTAGGCGGCGCGGGCAGCGTCACGCGCGGCGCGCTCTTTCTTGCAGCTCGGCGCGGCTCCGCCATGCGCCGACGATCTCACGGCCTTTGCGCTTGCGCTACCCAACTCTCGAGCTCGCGCACCGTGCAAAGCCCGGGCTTTCGCACAATTTCTCGGCCTCCACCGTCGAGCACGAGCACGGTCGGGACCATCCGCACCTCGCCGATATTGGAGTTCGACGCGAGCGCGGGTGCATCAGGGAGCGCGGGAGAATCCGCGAGCGCAACCGGGTACGACAGTTCGAGCGCGCTCTTGAACACGTCGGCGAGGGGGGCATACTTCGGCGCTTCGAGCACGACCGCGGCCGCGTGGATCTGCGGATGGTGCGTGCGAAAAACTTGCTCCAAACGCCTCGCGACGAGTTGCGATGCCATGTCGAACGTAGTCACGAACACGAGCACCGTCACGCGGCCGCGCGTGTTCTCGCTCGTCACTTCTTGGCCGTCCGTCGTGCCGAACGCAAATTGCAGCACGCGCCCTTCGGCCTCGCTCGGCGCGACCGCGGGTTCATCCGCGACGCGCTGACACGCCGAGAGCAAACCCAAAAGAAAAACGAACGCGACGAGTCTCACGTCGCGGGAGGTGGGCTCGAGCCGCTGACGTTGGGCCCGAACAGATCGGCGAACACGCGGAGCGCCTGCGGCAATTCACGCCCGCTCCGCTTGTGCGCGAGCACCGCGTGCGCGAGATCGTCGATCAGGCTCTTCAGCGGCGTGCGTTCGACCAACGTGCCTTCGATGCGCTCACCGTGTCGAAGCGCTTGCCGGCGATCCACGATCGGGTCGTGCCGCACCCAACCAAAGCCGCGCTCCACCCGGTAAGAACAGGCCAAAACCTGCACGAAATCCAGGTAAAGCGGCGAGATCAACACGGCCACGCTGGAGCCGTCCGCGGCTTTTCCGAGCAAGCCCTGTGGGGCAAATCGCGGGGTCGCGTCGGCTTCGACCGGGCCCATCGCATCAGTGATGCGGGCGCGCCGTTCGGGATCCGATTCGACCGCGAGGAGCGGCGCGTACACGGCGATGCGCGGCACGCTCAGCCGCGCCGTGTCTTGCTCGAGCGCGGATAGCCAATGATCGCGCGCACCGCCGTCGAGCTCTTGGTACGCGATC
>DASYCL010000765.1:0-12011 GCA_036500245.1 Polyangiaceae bacterium
GCCGCGCCAATCCACCTCCCGAACGGCGGGGCTCGCAATCAAATCGCTGATGCCGTTGTCCGTCGCGGACGGAACCGATTCGGTGATGTCGATCTCTTGCAAGAAGCGCGCGGGGTTGCCGAGCGACGTGAACGCCGGCATCACCCCGTTTTGAAAGAAGAGACTCAAGCCGACAGGCGCGTCGACATGTAGCGCATCGTCCACTCTGGTGACGGGTTCATCGGCGGTTGCGCCGCAACCCCAAGCACCCGTGCATGCGACCGCGAACAGAAGCCACTGCTTTGCGCTCATCCGTAACCCTCCAAAGTGCGCGGCGTAGTTTGATCGAATCCGATCCTCGATCGGCACCTGCACGAGACTCGAATCGATCAATGGACGAGTCGAATAAAATTGTCAACGAAGAGCACTCCCCGCAACACACAAGAGTCGGAGTGAATCTCCAGCAGTGGGTGAATGTAGCGGTTACAGATTTCGAAAGACAACTCACGTGCTCACGTGGCGAGTGTTATCGCTCAACGACTCGATGGCTGATGCGCTGGCGGATTTCGCCACAAGCACGCGAGGTGCCGTTAGCGCATCGGGGTTTCACGCACCGCGTGCGCGGCGAGCACGTCCGCGACGCAGAGCGTGAGTCTTCGCGCGGTCGGCAGATGCAAGAACTCGTTCGGGCCGTGAGCGTTCGAACCCGGACCGAGCACGCCAGTGATGCAAAATTGAGCGCTCGGAAATCTCTCACCGAGCATGCTCATGAAAGGAATCGTGCCGCCCTCGCCCAAGTACATCGCCGGCTTTCCGAAGCGACGCAGCGAGGCCTGCTCGAGCGCTGCTTCGAGCCACGGTTCGAGCGGCGGCGCGTCCCAACCGTTGCTGGGCGCGCCACCTTCGAAGCGAACCCGCGCACCATAAGGCGGATCCTTCTCGAGCGCGGCTTTGACTGCTGCGGTAGCGCGAGCTGCGTCCGCGTGCGGCGGAACGCGCAACGACAACTTCAACCGCGTGAGCGGCCGGAGCACGTTGCCCGCATTCGCCGGCAGCGGCAACCCTTCGGCACCGGTAACTGCGAGCGCCGGTCGCCAAGTGCGATTCAAGATCAACTCCGTGTTGTCGCTCGAGACGGGCTTCACGCCGGGCTGGAGCGGAAACTTTTGCCAAACTTCAGCGCCGAGCGCGGCGGCCGCGCGCGCTGCTTGCTCGACGCGCTGTGCGGGGATCGGCACGTTCAGCGCTTCGAGCTCGATCCTTCCACTGTCTGCAGCTTCGAGCCGTGCGAGCAGTTGTCGCAGCACGCGAAAGCTCGAGGCAACGACGCCCGAGCCGTCCCCGGAATGCACTCCTTCAGTGAGCAACGACACTTCGAGCGTGCCGACGATGACGCCGCGCAGTGACGTCGTGGACCACAATTGGTCGTAGTTCGCGCAGCCGGAGTCGAGGCAAACCACGAGCGACAATTCTCCGATGCGCGGAGCGAGGTGCGCGATGTACGCCGGCAAATCGTAGCTGCCAGACTCTTCGCACGCTTCGATCAAGATCACGGCGCGCGCGTGCGGCAGTTTGTCCCTGCGCAAAGCCGCGAGCGCGGTCAGCGACGCGAAGATCGAATAGCCATCATCGGCGCCACCGCGGCCGTACAGCTTGTCGCCCTCGAGCACGGGTTGCCAGGGACCGAGCCCGGCGCGCCAGCCACTCATTTCCGGCTGCTTGTCGAGGTGTCCGTAGAGCATGACCGTATCGTCCGGTGCGCCGCCGCTCGCGGGAACGTCGATGAAGATCAACGGCGTGCGCTCGCCGAGACGCAGGACTTCGAGCGTCGCGCCTTCGGGTAACGCTTCGCGCGCCCAGCCAGCCAGCAATTCGACCGCGCGATCCATGTGACCCGCGCTGCGCCATTCGGCGTCGAACGCCGGGCTCTTGTTGGGGATCTCGATGTACCGCTCGAGCGTCGGCACAATCGACTGCGAAAATCGCTGTTCGACCCAGTGCGAAGTCTCGGCGCTGATCGGCATGGCCGGGTTTTATCACGCGCGTACTAAGCTTGGAACCACAGCCGGGCGCGCAGAGTCGTCGAGCGCGTGAGCAGCGGCTACACTCGCCTCGAGGAATGAATGAACCCCAGCGAAGCGCTTAGCGACTCTGCACTCGTCGTCGCTCATCCGGATGACGAAGTGCTTTGGTTCAGTGCCATTCTCGAGCAGGTCTCGAGTTTGATCTGCTGCTTCGGCGATTGCGCGGATTTGCCCGAGCTCGGCGCGGCGCGGCGCAGCGCGATGAATGACTACCCGCTCGGCACGCTGACATTTCTCGACCGGCCCGAGCCGTGCTCGCTGTCGCTCGTGGATTGGCAACACCCGAACGCTTCGGAATACGGCATGGCCGCGAACGCGCCGGGACACGACCCTGCGGGGGAAGCGCGCTACGCGAATTCGTATCGCGCGCTCGTGAGCGATCTCCGGCGAGCGCTGCGCGGCGTGCGTCACGTGTTCACTCACAATCCTTGGGGTGAGTACGGTCACCCGGATCACGTGCAAGTCGCGCGCGCTGTCACGAGCTTGCAGGCGGAGCTCGGATTTGGGGTGCTCCATTCGAACTACATTGCGCCGCGGTCGATGGCGTTTGCCGCCGGATTTTTGCCGAATCTAGCGAGCGCATTCCGGCTACCGACCAACCCGTCGCTCGCGGCTCGGATCAAGTCGGTGTACGAAAAGCATGGCGCGTGGACTTGGAACCGCGCTTATGCGCCGCCGCCGGAAGAGGCGTTTTTAGTCCAAACAACCACGCCGCCGACAGAGGCCGATCAGATCCCACTCAACTGCTTGATGACGACTTGAGTCTGCGACCGACGGCAATCAAATCGTTGCCGAAGCGCGCGATGGGCAGGAACTTCGAGAGCCAGCTCAAGCCGTGGTGTAGCGCGACCTCGCTGCGATAGGAGAGCCGCTCGCTCACGCCGTCGAACTCCACGAAACCGTGGCCTTGGTGTTCGACCAATTCGAAACCGGCCGCGCTCAAAAGCGAACGGAAACGCTCGGGGCTGTAACGATGAAGCCCGATGCGCACCGGCCCGGTCGCAACCGGTAGCCAGCCACGGCGCGACAAGCGCTCGCGCACGACGGGCGCTAGACCCAAATAGTTCGCGAGCCGCACTGCAGAAGGTCCCGAGACCACGAGCACGCCGCCCGGCTCGAGTAGCTCCCAGAGGCGCCTCAGCGCGGCGAGTTCGTCGGCCTGATATTCGAGGAAGCCGAGCGCGACGATCGCGCCGAAGGACTCCGGCACGAGATCGCTATGCGTCACGTCGGCGCGAAAGAACGAGTAGCGGTCAGCGCTCACGCCCGCTTGCTGAAAGCGCATGCGCGCGAGCTCGAGCATGTTTTCAGCAATGTCCACGCCTTGCACGAAGAACCCGCGCTGGACCAGATCGAGCCCGACGACGCCCGCGCCGCAACCGGCATCGAGTACGCGAGTGCCGGGAGCCGCATGAGTCGAGAGCTTTTCGACCGCGAGGCGCCGGCGATTGGCCAGCACCAGATCGTTCACGCGCTGCGGGTTCGCGTACAGATCGCGCCACTCGAGCGCGCTCGCTCCGAAATATTGCTCGATGCGTTCGAGCTGCGATACCTCGTTTGGTGTGCTGTCCGCCATGGCGGCGATTCTAACGCGCGGCGCTCGGCACCGGGCTTGCGATTTGAGTCTCCGCTCGCGAACGCGGAGTTTACGATCGCGCGGGCGCGGCTTGGCACACGCCGGCAGCCGGTGCGACGTCTTTGCCGGTCAGAAATGCCGCAGGGAAATAGGCGTCTCCGCGCTTGACGAAGAGCGAGCCGCTGGCTCGGTAGACGCAACCCACGATGTCATCCTGTTGCCAATCGCTACCGAAGCGAACGTCCACCGCGAAGGGCACGAAGTCGCGACCCTGCTTATCGCGGATCAGCGCGGCCTGGGTGACGCGAACCCGGCGTTCGCGCGGCGGAGGCCGAGCGCGCGAGAAGCGACTGCCGCCGTCACGCGCGGCGAGCGGCTTCAGGATGCCGGCTTGGACTCGCTGCTGAGCCCATTCGACGAGCGACGGCTCATCTGCCGAGGCGAGCGAGGGGACGAAGGAGAGCACGAACGCGCACAACGAGAGCGAGCGAAGATATTTCACGACCGATCCTTTCAACGAACTCGACACGGTTTCGAGACCAAAACGCGGCCCGCCGAGCACTCCATTCGACGATCGCCACGCTTGCCAGAACTGGGCCCCATAGTGCTACGACGTAAGCGATGTCCGGGTCGACGCCGATTGCGTCGAGGCCGACGATCAGCGCGCGAGAAACCACCGCGACGCTCATCTGCCCGACCACGTGTCGCATCGCGCGCGCATGCGAGACCAAATCGCGTCGCCGTGCCGCGCGCACGCCGCCGATCATGGAGCCTCCGACGATCGCCGCGGAGAGCAAGAAACCCGCGGTCACGCTGCGCCCACCCTTAGCGTCGAACGCGAGCACGATCCCCGAAGGCACCAGCGCGAACAGCACGAGCACGCCCGTGACGCGCCCGAGGTAGCGATGCCACCGCGTGCGCCGCTGTAGCATGCGCGTCATCAGCGCCAAGCACAGCGGAAACGTGAGCGCCGCCGCGGCCACATGCACTCGGAGCGAGGCAAGCCACAAAGCCTCGAACCTGAGCGGCAGCTTCTCGATCACGAACGGCGGCAATGTCCCGAAGTCGAAGTACGGCAGGCTCATTGCCGTGATCAGCGCCGACCCAACCCACATCAAAATCAGAAAGCCGCGACCGACCCAATGACCAAAGAATTGCCGCACACCCCTTCGACGCATCAAGTCGCCAAAGGATTTGGAAGATCGATCGTTCGAGCCCATCGACCGGTATGTCTCGCCGGCGGCAGCTCGTGTGACATCGAGCACGGACGATTTTTGTTTTTTTGGCGGGAAGCTTTTAAACGCGCTCTTCCGGCGTGTAGGTCAACCTGATCACAGATACTTCGACACGGTGTTGCGCAACGCGCCGGCGGCATCCGTATCGACGATCTCGCCGTGGCTGGGCACGAGTCGCGCGAGCCCCGGCGTTTCGGCCAGCCGCAGCAGATCGCGCTTGAGCGCCGCGCGGTCGCTCACGGCGCGGAGCTTGTAGAACGGCGGCGTGTTGAGCTCGGCGCCGGTGAACCCCATCAACTTGAACATGAACGCGCCAAAGCCCTTACCTGGACGCGAATTCTGAATCGCATCGCACAGGAGCAGGCTCGCGCGCGGACCACTTTTCACGACCCAGGCGGCTTCGCCGAACTTGGTTCCCGCGAGTGGTTCGCACTGAAGCGACGGATCGACGACCAAGTTCTCGAGCGTGCCGCTGACGGGCACGGCTTCGCGCACCTTGTCCACGGCGGCGCGCGACGTAAACACCTCGAGCCCGAGCTTCTCACGAAACGCGTGGGCGTCGATCATGTGCAAATGCATCGGCACGATCAGAATCGATGGTTTGCCCCACGCGCTGACTCGCGCGAGCGATTCTTCGTTTAGCGGCACGGCATTGTGAAAGACGAGCCGCCCATCCGCGAGGCGCACGATGCTCATGCGCCGATCCATGCCGGTCCCTTTCGGAAAATCCGGCACCGGACTCACGACGCCCCACAGATTGTCGTCAATGACTTCGATCGCGGAATGCTCGAGCACGGTCCAGGGGCGAGGAGCCATGGCTCGGATCTATTACTCTGCTGGCCAGACGCTGACCAGAGCACCCACGAGCGCCGGAAACCGCGCGAAACCTCGGCGACTGGACCCGAGAGCGCTCATGGCTTTATAGTGAAATCTTAACTGCGGGAAGGCTTTGCGGGCGCGGGACCAATTCCGAATCGCAACTTCAGCGAGGAAGTACTCAGCATGGTGATTTTCAAAAAGACGAAGGCCGCTTATTGGCTTGCCGGAGTTGCTCTAGTCGGCGTGAGCCTTTGCGCCGGCGCGGCGCTGCATGCCGCGACGACGCCGAGCGCGCCGGTGCCAGCATCCCTCACGCAGCAGGGCCGCATTTTGGATTCGAACGGCATGGCCGTGTCGAGCAAGCTCGCCATCGTCTTCACGATCTACGATGATCCGACGGCATCGGCCGACTCGGACGTGCTGTGGACCGAGACCCAGAACATTGCGCTCGACGACGGCTACTATTCGACCCAGCTCGGCGCGGATCCCGCGAACGCGTTTCCCGCGGGGACGTTCGACGGCAGCGTGCGCTACTTGGGCGTCCAAGTCGGTTCGGACGCAGAGATGAAACCGCGACAGGCGATCACCAGCGTGCCGTACGCGCTTCAGGCCGCCGCCGCGAGCACCGCGACGAACGCCGAGAACGCGACCGGCGCGCTCGCCACGCAAATCACGACGCTCCAAGGCCAGAGCCACGCGCCGTCGGCGTTTCGCGCCACGCTGTCTCCGAGCAAAAGCGTGATTGTTCCGAACAACGCATCACTGACGGTTGCCTTCGATCAGGTGGAGTTCGATTTGGCGGCTGAATACAACGCGACCACGGGCGTGTTCACGGCAAAGCAAGCGGGCATTTACCAGCTTCATTGCAGCGTCGAATTCGAGACCGGCGCGACGGGCGATTGGGCCGCCGAGATCATCAAGAACAATGGCGCTACCCCGCTCGCCGCGACGGATCTCACGAGTAACGCCATAGACGGCCTTTCACCCTACGTCGGCGTAGTCACCAAGCTCAACGCGGGCGATACACTCGTTTGCCTTGCCGGCTCCTTCGCGGCCTCCGACAGCTCGGCCCACGCGCTCTACGCCGTCGCCGATCGCAACTCCTTCAGCGCCGCTCGGCTATACTAACCCCGCGCGGGACTCACGGGGTTGCCCCCACCGTCCAGTGCTCGCTCGCTGCGCGAGCTGCGCGCTTCCTGCCTCCCCCAAACGCCGTGCTCGCAGCCGCGAGCGGCTGCTGCGCGCGGCGTGGAGGGAGGCCGGCGCGAAACGACCCTGGCTCGTCCGAACACGATCGCGCAAAGCACGAAGATCGGTATTACGAATTCGTCGAACGAAGCGCGTCTCCTCGCGCGGCAAGCCTCGACAAAGCGCAAAAAGCAAACCGCGAACGGCGCGCGGGTCGTGTATCGTCGATATCGAGTCTCGATTTTCGAGCGAAAGGCAGACAAGAGCATGCGCTTCGTCGTTTTGAGTTTGTTCGGCGCTGCGACGATCGCGGCATGTTCCGCGCCGAATCTCGACCCCGCAAGCGCTCGCGCCGAAGCGCTCTCGACCGCATTCGCGAACGACAAGACCGCCTATGACTATTTCATCGGCAAGGGCCTCACCAATTTCCAAGCCGCGGCCATCGTCGGCAATCTTGATCAGGAATCCGGCGTCGACCCGACGATTTCGCAGTCCGGTGGTGGCGTCGGTCGCGGCATCGCGCAATGGTCCACGGGTGGACGCTGGGACACCGCGCCGAACGACAACCTGAAAGACTTTGCCACGCAAGAGGGCAAACCCATGACGTCCCTCGACGCGCAGCTCGACTTCATTTGGTACGAGCTCACGATGTTCCCGGACTACGGCCTCGCGAAGCTCCAAGCGACGAGCAACGTCACCGACGCAACCGGAGTAGTCGAAGACAACTTCGAGGGCTGCGTCTACGCCCAATACCCCGAATGCAATCTGCCGCAACGCGTGACCTACGCGATGGACGTGCTCAACGCCTACGGCAATGATCCAGCACCGAGTGGCGGCGCAGGTGGTGGCGCGGGCTCGAATGCGGCGGGCAACGGCGGAGGCAACGTCGCTGGTAACTCAGGCTCAGCCGGCGTTGGCGGGTCGAACAGCGGAGGCAACGGCACGAGCGCCGGATCCGGCGGCGCGCTCACGGGCAGCAGCGGCAGCGCAAGCGGCGGCTCGAGTTCGAGTAGCGCGGGCAGCAACAACACGGCCGGGAGCGCCAATGCCGCCAGCGGTTCGAGCGCAACGAGTAGCTCGGATTCAAGCAACGGCTCGAGTTGCGCGCTCTCGACATCGAGCTCCACGCATCGAACGAGCGATGTCTCGTTCGCATTCGGCCTCGCAGCGGCAATGCTCGGCCTTCGTGCGCGTCGCCGGCAAAGCCGCAGCGCGACGCGCTAGCGCTTGCCGCGACTCGTCCGGCGATTTCTCCGGCGGCCGAGCCAGCACCCACTCGCCACGAGACCAAACCAACCCAATGACGAGTGCACCGGCCGCGGCGAGAAGCTGCATGCTTTGACTTCTTGGTCGGAACGCAGCGGCATCCCGCACGCGATCATCGAGAGCGGTCCGATATTCGAGTACGTGTCGACAGCAGCCATCGCTACGCGATACGGGATTCCGTTGGCCAAGTCGGTGATTTTGGCACTCGTCGCGTTCCTGTCGGCCGTGGCGCACTGATTGTATTCGAGACCGTCCGGCACTTGTCCGGGCACCAGCGTGGTCGTCGTCAGACTGTCGGCGCAGTCGAGTGCGCCGCCGTCCGGCGCCGTGCCGGCGTCGACCGCGACGTTGGGCGGCGGATCGCAGTAGAATTGATAGCCGTTGAGCGTCACGTCAGCCCCGGTGTTGCCCGAGTAGAAGAAATGGGCGTCGAGCGCGCCGTCTCCTTTGACGAGCCCCAGCCCGTTCGGCGGCTGCGGGCCAGAGATTTTGAACGTCCCCGACCAGGACGCTTCGGCTTGCATCGATGCGTCGCTCGGATCGACCAGTAAAAAGGTAACGTTGAACGGAGTGACAAAAGAGAGCGGCTGCCCATCAGTGCATGCCTCGATCCCGGTACCGCTGATCAGAGCGCCCGGGGCTACGCTACTGAGGTCGGTGAAGAACCCCGCCAAGATATCGCGCACGTGCACCGAGACGATGAGAAGGTTCATCCCCGGAGTGGCGGAGAACAATTTCCAGCATGGGGTCGGAAGTTGCCCCGTGCGAGATTGCGTCAGGCCACAGTCGACGCCCGAGACACTTGTCCAAGCTTCGAGTTGATACGAACCGCGGTTCGTGAGTGTCAGGGGAAACGAGATGACGTCGCCGTCGCGACAATCGGCGTAGTTGATCTGGTCGTTCAGGCGAAAGCCGGTGCGAGGAATCGAATGACTCACCACCGATACGTCGATGCTCGCATTCGACGCGACTTGCGCGCGACCCGGCGCAGCCAACGTCGTCACAGCGAGTATCGCGAGCGCTTGCCATCCCCGAAGAGTGAGCCCCATGCGCGACCAAGCTACCTACGCAGGGCAAAAAGTGCAAGCAACGAGAATAATGCAACTCTTGTACGTCGCTCACTCAACCTCGAACTCGACTCCAGCGTGCAGCGCGATACGGCGCGGCTCGCCAGTCTTCACACGCAAGACGATTTCCTGATCTCGCAAAGACATAATCCGCAGAGTGCCGAGCTCGCCGTCGTGCCAATCGAGATCGAGCGACAAGCCACCACGCGCGCGGAGACCGCGGATGCTTCCGCTGCGAAAAGCGCGTGGCAATGCGGGCAACAAATGCAACCGACCGCGTTCGCTCTGTACGAGCATTTCGAGAATGCCGGCAGCGCCGCCGAAGTTGCCGTCGATTTGAAACGGCGGGTGCGCGTCGAACAGATTGGTGTAGGTGCGATCCGGACTCAATAAGAGCTCGAGCAAGGCGTGGGCGCGTTCGCCGTCGAGGAGTCGCGCCCAGAAGTTCACTTTCCAAGCGAGACTCCAGCCGGTCGCTTCGTCGCCGCGGAGTTCGAGCGTGCGGCGCGCGGCCGCAGCGAGCTCCGGCGTGTCGAGCGGCGAGATCTGTCGCGAAGGGTGCAACCCAAACAAATGAGACACGTGGCGATGCGTGCGCTCGGGCGCTTCCAGATCCCAATCGTCGAGCCACTCTTGGAGCTGCCCCGCTTTGCCGATGCGATACTCGGGTAGCCGCGCCCGCGCCGCGCGGATCTTGGCTACCAACTCGGCATCGCGCTCCAAGATCTCGCCGGCCTCCGCGGTCGCGGCGAAGAGATCGCGCAGGATCGCGCTGTCCATCGTCGGCGCGGCGCAAAGGGTGGTGCCAAACGGGTGCATGTTTTCCGGCGACACGCTGGGGCACGTGACGAGCTCGCGCGTCCTTGGATGTTCGACCAAGAAGTCGAGGAAGAACTCGGCCGCGCCTTTCAAGATCGGATAAGCGCGCGCCAGGTGCGCGCGATCGAGCGAGAAGCAATAGTGATCCCAAAGCTGCAACGAGAGCCACGCGCCGCCCATCGGCCAGAGTCCCCAATCGGCGCCGTCGATCGGCTGCGTCGAACGCCACAGATCGACATTGTGATGCGCGACCCAACCGCGCGCGCCGTAGTGGCGCTCGGCGGTTTGACGGCCGCTTTGCGCCAGATCTTCGAGCAGCGTGAAGAGCGGCTCATTACATTCGGGCAGCGCCGCCGAATCGACGAACCAATAGTTCATCTCGGTGTTGATGTTGATCGTGTATTTGGAGCCCCACGGTGGGTGTAGCTTGTGATTCCAAATGCCTTGCAGCGTGGCTGGCTGCCCGCCGGGTCGCGAACAAGACAACATCAGGTAGCGCGCGTATTGCACGTACAGCGCCGCAAGCCCGGGATCATTGCCTTGCTCGTACGTCGCAACACGCGCATCGGTCGGCAGCTCTTCGCGTGCGCCGCCGAGCGCGATCTGAAAGCGGCGAAAGCGCGGCTGATAGTCGGCGAGGTGCCGCGCAAAGAGTTTGTCGAACGAAAGCTCACTTGCAGCGGCGAGTCGATTGGCGACGATGGCCGCCGGATCGCCCGTCAGATCGCGATAGTTCACGTAGCTCGTCGCGGCCGCCGCGATCACGACGAGCCGATCCGCACCGCGCACGGACACGCTCTCTTCGCCGGGCAACACGCGCCCGCTTTCCGGCAAGAGGCGTGCAGCGAACTCGTAGCGCAGCGCGCCGTCATTGAAGCTACTCGGCGCGTTGCGACCGCGCATGCCGAGCTCCGCGCGCGTGTAACGGCACTCGGGCCCGCGTTGCCAATCGTGCACGCCGCGATGTTCGGATGAGACGCGCAGCCGACAATGGAGCGCTCCCGGCCGATTCACGCTGAGCCGGAGCACGAGCACCTGATCCGCGGCGCTGACGAAGGCTTCACGCCGCAGCTCGAGATCGCCCACGCGATAGCGCGTCGTGACGAGCGCAGTATCGAGATCGAGCTCGCGGTGATAGTCGCTGAACCCGGCGTGTTCCGGACATTCGAGCGACAATTCGCCGAGCGGCGTGTACTCGGCTTGCGTCTTCGGCCGCCCCATCAGCTTCTCTTCCGCGAGCGCGCGCGCCGCGACGTACTCACCCGCAAACACCAAACGCCGTAGCTCCGCGAGCGCGCCGCGCGCTTCGGGACTCGTGCCGTCGTACGGCCCGCCCGCCCACAACGTGCCCTCATTCAAAACCAATCGCTCGCGCGCCGGCTCACCCCACAGCAACGCGCCCAGCCATCCATTGCCGAGCGGCAACCCCTCCGTGATCGCCTCGAGCGCCGGACAACCGTAACGAAGCTTCAACGAAGTCATTCACGAAAGCGCTAGAACGAACCCTTCGCGGCGGGTAGGCCAGCGCGCATTCACGCACGGCGCACGCCACCAATGATCGGTAGCGACGAGTGGGGTTGCCCCCACCGTCCAGTGCGAAATGACTACCTGACGAGCGTAACGGCGCGCAGGCTGACGTCACTGAATCGTGATCGCGCAGGGGGCTCCGCCCGGACAAGTGCACGAGTCGCCAGTGCTAGTACAGCTTTGCGTGAACGCGGAGGTTAGGCATTCACCGGCCGAGCTCTCCGCGGCATCTTCGGATGCCGCGCATACATCGTGGTTACACACGCATTTCCATTTCAGCAGTTTGTCGTCGCTGCCACACGCCGAACTCAGCATCGCCGCCACCACCACGAACAAGCCCACCGCATACACCTTTTTCATCTCACCGTTCCCGTCCAATTGGCCCCGAGGATCTCGCTCAGTGGGCTCTCCCACCTCCACGAGCCTATCAGACTTTGCTTCGGGAATGTCA
>DASYCL010000766.1:0-6417 GCA_036500245.1 Polyangiaceae bacterium
CAGCGCTTGACCGCCGATGTAAGGACGCGCGACGCCGTCAGGGCCCATGACCGCGGGTTGGTTCGACATCAGCCTCAGTATAGCGCCGCGGTCGGCGCGGCGAAGCTTCGGGCGACTTTTGACGTCGCCCGAACGCCCTCACTTGCTCGCGCCCGCTTGCGCGTAACGGCGGCGAAAGCGATCGACGCGGCCTTGCGTGTCCATGATGCGCTGCTTGCCCGTGTAAAACGGGTGACAGGCCGCGCACACATCGACCGTCAGCTCCGGCTTGGTCGAGCGAGTCGCGAACTTATTGCCGCAAGCGCACTGCACGGCCACGTCCTTGTAATCCGGGTGAATGCCGTCTTTCATTGGGAACTCCAGGCCTTCTCGGCTGGCCCGGAAAAGCCGGGGTGTGCGAAAAGGACGCGGAACCTAGCTTGCGCACGCCGCTCGCACAAGCAAGGGGCCGCAAATCGCCGAAGCCCGGCGCGGTCTACCGGACTCTCGGCCGAATTCGGACTTTGATTTTGGGTTGGGGTTTGCCTTAATCAACAATTATATCCATTAGTTGGGCGCTCCACGCGAGAACCGGCCCGGAACTTGACCACTGCTCGCTTTTCCTTCAAGGATCGCGCGCATGGCTGATTCGTCGCGTCGCGATGCGCTTCGGCGCATTGCTCTGTCGGGCACCGTCTTGGGCGGTGCTGCGCTGACGGCGAAATGGGCGTTCGATCCCGGCGGCTTCGGCCTTTCGCAGGCCGAAGGCGAACGCCAAGTCCGGGACTTCCGCATCCACACGAAGGCGCCCGGCCAAGACAACGTATTCGCGATCGCGAAGAGCAGCACCGATCCCGCCGAGCTCGTGCGCCGCGCGGTCGACGCGATGGGCGGCATGAAACGATTCGTCTCGCGCGGAGACATCGTCGCGGTCAAGCCGAACATCGGCTGGGATCGCATGCCGGTGCACGCGGCCAACACGAATCCGCTCGTGGTCGCCGAAGTGGTGAAGCTTGCCTTCGACGCGGGCGCCAAAGAAGTGATCGTGACGGACGCTTCGTGCAACGAGGCGAACCGTTGTTTTCAACGCTCGGGCATTTGGCGCGCCGCGTACGGTCTCGGCGCGACCGTGATTTTGCCGTCCGCGCATCGCTTTCGCGACATGCGCATGAAGGGCGAAGTGCTCGACCTATGGCCGGTGTACACGCCGCTCGTGAACGCGGACAAAGTGATCAACGTGCCGGTCGCCAAGCACCACAACTTGGCGAAGTTCACCGCGGCGATGAAGAATTGGTACGGCATTTTGGGCGGCCGCAGAAATCGGCTGCACCAAAACATCGACGTTTCGATCGCTGATTTGGCGACATTCATGCGTCCGACGCTGACCATCGTCGATGCCACGCGGGTCTTGCTGCGCAATGGGCCGCAAGGCGGCAACATGGATGACGCGAAGGACATGCATCAGGTGATCGCGAGCCTCGATCAAGTTGCGGCGGATGCGTACGCCTGCACGCTGATCGGCGAGCATGCGTCGAACGTGAAGTATTTGAAGCTCGGTCACGAGCGCGGCATCGGCAACATGAACTGGGCCGAGCTGCCGCACGTGGAGGTTTGAGCGTGGAGCCCGAACTGAACGGCGGAGATTTTCCTTCGCCGATTCCTTGGCTCGGCAAGGCGGGCAAAGTTCCGCCGCTCGATCGCGTGGCAACGCCGGAAAGCGAGGCGGCGCGCATCGGCGAACCGCAGCTGATTCAAATCCGCAAATCGAAGTCGCCGGTGCGCGACAAAGACGCGAGGCATGGCGCCGAAATGCGCATCTTCGCGAGCGCGAACAGGCCCAAGAGCGATGCGCCGACGCGCGACGTGACGCGTGCGGTGAACGCGGCGTCGGCGCCCGCCACCACGACGAACACGGGCGGCCCGCGCGCCCCCACCCAAACAAAAAAACCGAAAAAGAAGCTACCTGGCTCGGGTATTCCGGCGCGGAAGGTGATTCGGTCTTTGGTTTGGGTGCGGCGCGCCGCGCAGGTCGGGTTCGTGTCGCTGTTCTTGTTTTTCCTCGCGCACACCGCGTTTCGCGGCACGTTCGCCGCGAGTTCGAGCGAGCCGGTGCGCTTGCCGCTACCGGTCGAAGGATTTTTGCTGGCAGATCCGTTCGTCGGCGCGATGACGCTCTTGAGCACGCACACGATTTATCGCGGGCTCGCTTGGGGTCTCGTCGTGCTCGCGCTCACGTTGGTGTTCGGGCGCGTGTTTTGCGGTTGGATTTGTCCGTTCGGTACGCTGCATCACTTCTTCGGTTGGATTTTCCCGAGTCGCTATTTGCGCGGCACTAGGCGAGTCGAGTCGAACAAGACGCATTGGTGGCAAGCGGGCAAGTACTACATCATGTGGGGCTTCCTCGGCGCCGCGCTGGTCGGTAGTTCGATCGGCGGTTTGCTCGATCCAATTTGCGTCGCGGTGCGCACGATCGGGCTCGGCGTGATCCCGGCGCTGCAATACTTCGGCGTGCGTTCGGCGACGGTGATTGCAAACAGCAACGTGCGCGCGCTGCAAAGCGCGAGCGACGGCGCGCAGGACGTGCTCGCGCGCACGGTCTGGACCGCGAATCAGTCGTACTTCCACCAGACCTGGCTGATCGTGTTTTTCTTGATCGCGATTCTGTTCATGAATCGCTTCATTCCGCGGTTTTGGTGCCGCGCGCTGTGTCCGCTCGGTGCATTTTTAGGGGTGGTTTCGCGGTTCGCGTTGTTCGGCATGGAGAAGGATCATGCCAAATGCACCGATTGCAATTTGTGCCTCGTCAATTGCCAGGGCGCCGATAGCCCGCAAGGCGGCGTGAAGCATCGCCAAGACGAATGCCACATGTGCTTGAACTGCGAGAACGCCTGCCCCGAAGACGTGATCAAGTTCCGCTTCTTGCCGAAGCGCACGAGCACGATTCAAAAACCGGATTTAGAGCGCCGCACGCTGGTCGCCGCGACGGCCGCGGGCGCGGTGTGCATTCCGGGCATGCGCATCGCAAATTGGCCGGACAAGGCGTACAGCGAAAAAGTGATTCGTCCGCCGGGTGCGGTCGAAGAGCGCGCGTTCCTCGAGCGCTGCATCCGCTGCGCCGAGTGCATGAAGGTGTGTCCGAACAATGCGCTGCATCCGGCGTTCTTCGAAGCAGGCATCGAAGGGCTGTGGACGCCGATCTTGATTCCACGCAGTGGTTACTGCGAATTCTCCTGTGTGCTGTGCGGCCAAGTTTGCCCGACCGGCGCGATTCAAAAGATCAGCGAGAAACAAAAGATGGGCATCGGTCAAAAGCCGATCGCCATGGGCACGGCGATGTACGACCACGGGCGCTGCTTGCCCTGGGCGATGGCGACGCCGTGCATCGTTTGTGAAGAGTTTTGCCCGACTTCGCCCAAAGCCATTTGGCCCGAAGAGGTCGAGGTTCCGAAGCGCGACAGCAAGTATCAAAAAGAAGGCGAACAGGCGGCAATGCTCACGATCAAGGTGCAGCGCCCACACGTCGATCCGAGCCTGTGCATCGGCTGCGGCGCGTGCGAGAAGGTCTGCCCGATCGTGGACAAGCCGGCTGTTTACGTAACCAACGCAGGCGAGACGCGCAGCAAGACGAACGTCATCCTGCTCGAAAACACGCGTTACGGTCAGTCCTAACCCCACGCGCGTTCAGGCTTCGATCGATTCTCACGCGGCGCGACATGGACGTCCTCACGTGTGCCAAATAAATAAGCAAAGAGAACTGGCACACTGGTCACTGATCCTGCAAAAATAGCGGCGCCGAGTTGGTGTGTGGCCAGCGTCGGTGTGTCTCGCGTTCGTGGCGTGCAATTTGCGTGGGGAAAGTCGGAGTCATGGCTAAGTTTTCGCAGCATCTGGTGAGCGTGGTCCTAGCGGGCGCGTCGTTGCTCGGGCTCGTCGCGGTAGGTTGCGGGCGCAATGAGCTACCGTCTTACGGCGGAGAGCTCGGCGGGACCGATTTTGGCGGCAGCGGCGGGAGCTTTGCCGGCTCGAGCTTCAGCGGCAACGCCGGAATCGGCGGCGTGTCCGGCAGCGCCGGCATGACCTTCTGCGGCAACGGCATCTGTCAGCCGAACGAGAATGCGGTGAGTTGCCCGCTCGACTGCACGCGTTGCGGTGATGGCGTCTGCAGCGGCAGCGAGAACAGCTCGAACTGTTCGAGCGATTGTCGGCTGGGCTGTGGCGATGGCATCTGTAACGCGGGCGAGACCAGCAATAGCTGCCCGCGCGATTGTCCCGCCGGTTGCGGCGACGGCTTCTGTTCGGTTGCTGAAAATTACAAGGTCTGTCCGATCGATTGCATCTCCCCGTCCTGCGGCAATGGTGTGTGCGACGGCGGCGAACAAGGCTGGTGCCACGACTGCAGCACGAGCACGATTTGCGGGGACGGCGTGTGTGGCGCCGGCGAGACGATCGACAGCTGCGCGCGCGATTGCTGGAAGGGCTGTCACGACGGCTTCTGCAACCTCACCTACGACACGCAGGTTTGCCCGGAAGATTGCGCTTCGTGCGGCAATAACTTCTGCGACGGCGATCCGGACTACTTCAACGGCTGCGGCTACGAGTGCTCGTGTGGCAACGGCCAGTGCGATCCGGTGCTCGACGTGAACAACCATTGTCCGCAGGAATGCGGCACCACTTGCGGCGACGGCATCTGCCAGTCCGGCGAGAATTTCAGCTGTCCGGGCGACTGCACTTGCGGCAACGGCGCGTGCGACAACCCGTCTGATTTCATCAACGGTTGCGGTCAAGAATGCACTTCGACCTGCGGGAACGGTCGTTGTGACCAAAGCGACTTCATGAATGGCTGCCCGCAAGAGTGCACCTGCGGCAACGGTGTGTGCGAGACGAACGAGAGCTTCGCTTGTCCCGGTGATTGTAGCTGCGGCAACGGGCGGTGCGACATGAACGACTTCACCAACGGTTGCAGCTACGAGTGCTCGTGCAACAACGGCGTCTGCGACAACCCGTACGACACGATCAACGGTTGCCCGCAGCAATGTTCGGTGTGCGGCAACCACGTGTGCGAGGTCGGTGAGACCGTGCAAAATTGCCCGACCGATTGCGCGACGAGCGTCTGCAACAACAACGGCAAGTGCGATGTCGGCGAGACGGTGCAGAATTGCCCGAAGGACTGCATGGTCGTGACCTGCAACAACAACGGCAAGTGTGAAGTCGGCGAGACGGCGCAGAACTGCCCGAAGGACTGCACGGTCGTGACCTGCAACAAGAACGGGAAATGCGACGCCGGTGAGACGATCAACAACTGCCCGAGCGATTGCCGCTGCGGTGACGGCATCTGCCAGACGGGTGAAGTCGGGACGTGCGCGGCGGACTGTGGCAGCTGCGGCAACGGCATCTGCGAGATCGCCGACATCATCCTCGGCTGTGCGGATCAGGATTGCCGCGGGCTTGGCACGGGCGGCGTGGGGGGCAGCAGCGGGATTTGAGGACGAAACGCGCCGCTCGGGCCGTACCGCCCGTTCGGTCGCACGACCAATAGCAAAGCCGTAGTTACGGACGCGGGGGCGAGCTAAGCTCGCCCCCAAAGCGATGTCCGCCGAGAGCATCTCTGCCTTGCGAACGCAGGCCGCGCGCGTTGCCAGTTGGTTGGTCGAGAAAGGCCGCCCGGACGAGGCAGTGGCGTTGCTCAGCGCCTGGGCCGCGAACGGCCCGAACGACGCTGAAGGGCAACAGCTGCTCGCCGAAGCATTGCGCATCGATCCCGGCGCGCGCCTCGCCCAACTAGCGTTCGAGCGCATGGAAGGCGTGGACGGCGATCACGCCGATCTCGGCGCGGCCGTCGCGCGCTATGCGCCGGCGGAGCTCGCCAAGCTCGAAGCCGAAATGCACAAGCCGACCTTTCGGCGTGCGCAGATGGGCTTCAACAACAACATCAAGTTCCAAGAGCTCGTCTTCCACGTGCAGACGGAAGACTCGGGCCTCGATCAACCGCACATCATCACGCATCTTTTCGCGGACGGCGGGCGCGTGATCAAGAGCCACAAGCGCTCGTACGCCGAGCACGTTCAGCGCGCGGACGTCGCGGAATACGTGCGCGGCCTGATGAAGTCGCAGCACCTCGAAATGGTGATGGCCCTGCGCGAGGGTCGCTTCGACAACGTGATCGCGGGGCGCGAAATCGGCGGCATGTCGGTTTTGACCGAGCCGCCGAACGTCGACAATATTCGTAAGCTCGCGAGCCAAAAGAAGCAGCGCGCCGAGGCCGGCCCCGCATCGGTTGCCGGGCGTGATTCGAGCGTGCCGAAGGTGCCGGCCGCGCCGCCCCTTGTTGCCGCGGCGCCTGCGCCGACAGCGGCACCTGTGCCAGTCGCGCCGCGCGCGTTCGTGACTTTGCACGTCTTACGCTCACTATCCGGCGGGCCCGACCGGTACGATCCGGTG
>DASYCL010000767.1:0-3445 GCA_036500245.1 Polyangiaceae bacterium
TTCCGGCGGGCGCGCTCGGCGCCGGCGGCGCATTCGCGATCGGGCTTTCCGACGACCAATGCTGGCCCGGGCCGAGCACGGCAACTTGAGCGCCGTTTGCCAGGACCCAAACCGAGCCGCGCGTCACGCTCACGTCCGTCACGGTGTGCTGCGCGCGCGGCGACACGCCGACCGCGAATACCGTGCCGTGTACGACCACTTCCGCGTTCGGCGTCTCGACCACCACGCTCCGGCTGAGCTTCGAATTTCTGTCGACCGAAACGTCGACGCGACCGAGCGCCAATCGATAGCGCTCTTCGAGCGGCGTCGCTTGCGGCACGGTGAGCTTCGTCGCCGGACTCAAATGCACGAGGCTCTTTTGCGAATGGATCTCGGCTTGCGCATCCGGCGCTGTTTCGATTTCGCCGATCGCGTAGAGCGTGAGGCTCGAGCCATGCGAGAGCACGCGGCTCTGCCCGGACTCCGTCACCACCACAGCGCCCTGCACCTCGGCCACCGTCGCGGTAGCCAGATTCGCATCGCTCGCGTGACGCACGTGGAGCGCCGTAGCGACGCCGATCCCGAGCAGAACCACCGCTGCAAGGCTCAAACCGAGCGCCGAACGGACGCGAGCCGAACGCAGGTTGCGATCGGCATTTTCGCGAATCGAGCGCGACAGCGCGTTCACCACTTGATCGCGCCGCTGCTCGCTGCGCTCGGGCGTATCCACCGGCACGACCTGCCTGCCCCAGCGGCGCAGAATTTCGTCCGGTTGAGATGGGAAGCGTCGCTCGCTCATGGCTCCGCCTCCGCTTTGCCGCGCGCCGCATGGCGATCCAGCCGGCGGAACAATTCGCGCCGTCCACGCACCAGCCGCGATTGTGCCGCCGACACGCTCACCTGAGTCATGATCGCGATCTCCGCGAGCTCGTGCCCGAGCACGTCGTGGAGGAATACGGCCTCAGCGTGGGTCGACTTCATCTCCGAAAGCTGGAACCGGAGGCGCTCGAGCTCAGCGCGCGCAGAAGCTTCACCTTCGACATCGACGCTGGAACGCACCGGCTCGACGTCGAGCCCGGCTTCGCGATCCAAGACACGCCGTTCGCGCCGACGCGAGCGCAGCGCGTTGAACCCAACGTGACTCGCGATGCTCGACGCCCAAGTGCGCAAGCTGCAGGCGCGCGCATACGAACGTCGCGACAAAGTCACCACGATTTGCTCGAATGCGGCCTGCACCAGATCGTCGTGATCGGTTTCGCGGCGGCCGAACACGCGATAGAGCGTGTGGTCGACCACGCCGACGAGCCGCTCGTAAATCACGGACGCGACCTGGTGATCGCCTCGCTGCACCGCGTCGATCAATTCTTCGTCCGTGGGCTGGCGCGCGACCCCGGAATCGCCGACCGGCGCAACGACGCGCAGCTTCGACTCGTGCACTGTCCGGGGGCTACTAGACACCTTGGTGAGAGTAGTACCGAACCCCGGAATCAGCAGGCGCCGCAGCTCGAATACTCGAATTCACGTGGTATGGTCATGTGTGATGGAGCAGCGGCCGATCCTCGGGGCACGCGTGCTTGTGCGCGGACTTGCCCTTATTTCCGGCGTCGGGCTGGTTGTCATCGGAGCCAGCTGCGGGCGCGAAACTTTCGATTTGTTACCGTCGGTGGGAAGCGGCGCGGGTGGCGGAAGTGGGGACGCGGGCGCTTCGACTGCTCCGCCCGAGGGCGGCCGCACCAGCACGGGCAGCGCGGGGCGTGACGCTGGCGTGGGACTCGCGCCCAGTCACGCCGGCAGCTCGAGCGGCAACGGCGGCAATGCTCCATTCGGCAGCGGCGGCACGAGTGGCGAGACGAGTCTCGCAGGCAACTCGCAGGGCGGCCTCGACACACCGTGCTTGCCCGGCGACTCGTGTGTTGGCGACGGCGGGGTTCGTTGTCCGCCCAGCGTGAGTTCCTGCAAGCGCTGTGAGAAAGACAACGACTGCGGTGGCGATGCGCCTCCCTATTGCGACGTCGAAGACGGGCGCTGCGTCGAGTGTCGTCCCGGTCACGGCGACTGCAAAGCAGGCGATGCCTGCGATCTGCTTTTCCTGCGTTGCGCGAAGGCGTGCGAAATGCCCAACGAGTGCGATCACCCACAGCAATGCAGCCTGGAGCGCGGCGTCTGCGTCGATTGCGCGACGAGCTCGGATTGCGGCGCAATCGCCGGCCAGGAGAACTACCACTGCTTCGCCGGCTTCTGCGTGGAATGCTCGGGCGACGCCATGTGCATCGATCCCGCGAAACCCCTGTGCGTGTCTTACCATTGCGTCGCGAAGCAATGATCGCGAGCGCGTGCTTCAACGCAAGCGAACGCGAACTCCGAAGCTCGTCAGATAACGAAAGCTCGATGCGCTGCCCACGAGCTCACCGGCGACTTTGACGTCGGTTTGCGCGGATAGGCCGGTCGCGCGCAAATCGGCGGTCAGAAACAGATCCTGAGCAACCTCCACGCGGCCGCCGAGCACCCCTTCCACGCCGAAAAGCCAGCGCGAATCCGCGCTGGGCGACGAGCCCGGGTTTTCGTCGATCGTGCTCACGTTGACGTCGAAACGCTCGACCAAGAACGACGCGCCGAGCGCGAGCCCACTATGATCGATTGAGCCGAGCAATTCGACACCCGGGCCAGCGGAGACGTCGAACCAACGCGCGGCCACGCCGCTCGTGTCGGCGGCCACGCCGCTCGTGTCGCGTGCGACGAGCGTCGCCGCGCTGCCCGCAAACGCAAAGTAGAGCGGGATGTGCGGCGGCGCCACTTCGAGTCCGAGCTCTCCCGCGATGCGCCACGGTCCGCTATCGAGCCCCGGACCGACGACGCCGCGCGCCGCAACGAACAATTTCGGACCCGTGATTGCCTTGGGCGCTCGAGCTGGTGCGACGGCAGGTGCTGGGCTCGGGGCTGGAGCGCGCGGCGGCGGAGCGGCCTTTGGCGGTTCGGGCGGTTTCGCTGCCGGAGCTTCGGCGTTCAGCGCGGGATTGCTTTCGGCGAGCGTTCCGATCGCGAAGCCGATGGCACGAAAGCGATCCATCTTTTCGTCCGAAGCGAGAAAAGCGAAATCCTTGGTGCGCCAGGAATCGTGCTCACCTTGGCGCGCTCCGACTTCGACGCGCGCTTTGTCGTCGCTCGGCAGCGAAACGATTGCCACAGCAGACGGCGACTCATCCGGCGCATTCTTGGCGAGCACGCATTCGGCGCCGCGCGCCGCGCGCGAGCATGCGGCTACGAGCACCGCAAGCGCATCATCGGATACGTTCGGCGCCGACAACTCGATCACGATCAGCGCGCCGGACACGGATCGACTCCGTTATTCGAAACCGGACGCTGATTCAACCAGGGAGAGCGATCCGTGCGGTGCTTTGACCTCGAAGACCTCGCCGTGGCGGTCGGAAATTCCGAGGCGCACCAAGCCGTCGGCGCGCAGCAGCGC
>DASYCL010000768.1:0-4809 GCA_036500245.1 Polyangiaceae bacterium
GCGGCTGCGGCACGGTGTGCCAACAGACCAACGCCACGAACACCTGTTCGGGCGGAAGCTGTAGTCCGGTTTGCACGCAGAGCTTCTTCAAGAGCTGCGACGGCAACAACAACAACGGCTGCGAAACCGACGACCGCTCGAGCAAAGCCAACTGCGGCGGCTGCGGCTTGGCCTGCGCGGACAACCAAACCTCGAGCAACAATTGCTCGGGCGCGAGCTGCAACCCGGTTTGCCTCGCGAACCATGCCAACTGCGACGGCAACAACAACAACGGCTGCGAAACGCCCACGGCGACCGATCCCACGAACTGCGGCGCTTGCGGCACAAAGTGCCAGACCGCGAACGCCTCCGGCGCGACTTGCAGCGGCGGCACATGCAACCCGAGCTGCAACAATGGCTTCGCCGCCTGTTCGAACCCGGCCGCGGGTTGTCTCACCAGCATCGACACGGCAGCGCATTGTGGAAATTGCGCGACCTCTTGCACGGGCACCACGCCGTTTTGCGTGAGCCGCGCGTGCATTTCGCATTTGACGATTGGCGTTGTGAACACGGGGACAGCCGGACGGCAGGATTCGCCGGCCACCTCGCTCACGGTGCAACACGTTTTGCAAACGTCGGCGGCGGCGAACGCTTACCGCATGGTCTTGGTCGGCGTGACCGGTTTCGGCAACGGCGTTGGGAGCTTCCCGTCGAGCGTCACCTACAACGGCATGCCGATGACATTGGCGCAGGGCATCGCGCCCGCAAACGAAGTATCCGCGTCCATCTACTACATCCTCGGCGCGAATCTGCCTGCTGCTGCTGGCACGTACCCAGTGCTCGTCACATCGTCGGGCAACAATTCGTTCCAGCTGGCCGCCGACGTGATCGAACTCACTAACGTCGAACAAGCGACCAACCCGATCGACGCTGTCGGTGGTGAAGCAAGCAGCCAGAATTGCTCGAGTCACCAGCCAAGTGACGCGGTGAGCGTCACTGTCGCGGGTGATTTCGTCTACAGCCTCGCCAGCGTCTACGGTCCAATCACCGGAACGACTGCGCCTACGCTGCAAACCATCACCCAGATAAGCGGCCCGCCCCCAGGCAACCTCGGCACCTTCGCGGGTTACTTTACGAACGTGGCCGTCGGCTCGCGCACGGTATCGTGGAATGATCCGGCGTGCAGCGCCTCCGCGCACGCGCTCGCCTCAATCAAACCGACGATCACGCCGTAGTCCGCGACCAAGCTCATCGGAGGCCTTCCGGGATCTCTCGCCCACGCGACAGCGTGGCGCGGAAGCCGGCATAGCGGTACGCTGTCACTATGGATGCTCTGGAAAGGATCACGCACGACCCAGCGGTCATGGGCGGACGGCCATGTATCCGCGGGCTGCGAGTCACCGTGGGCGCGATTCTGGGTTTGTTGGCCGCTGGGCAGACCGAAGCAGAGATCCTCGCCGCATACCCCCTATTTGGAGCGGGGCGACGTTCAGGCTGCTTTGGCCTACGCGGCCTGGCGGACACAAGAGACCGAGCTTCCGCTTCCGTGAAGATCGGACCTGTCGGCAAGCCGTCCGCGACGCCGAAGGCTTTGACGCTTTTGCCGTGGTGCGTGACCATCAATAAAAATAGGAAATGCGGCTGAGCGAGCGGTTCATAGCGCGATCGAGCCACATCCCCGACACCCGCGTGAAACCTGCGCGAGCGCAGAGTCAGAGCTTCACCGATGGCTCCGACTCTGCGCGTCGTCGCGCCGCTCGAGAAGAAGACGCATTGCCCGTACTGCGCGTTTCAATGTGGGATGTTGGTCAAAGACTCCGACGGCGCGACGAGTGTGCGCGCGGACGAGGATTTTCCGGTCAATCGCGGGCAGATGTGCATCAAGGGGTTCACTTCCGGTGAGCTGATTCGGCATCCGGAGCGCGTGACCGAGCCACTGCTTCGCAACGCGAGCGGCAAGCTCGAAGCGGTGAGCTGGGAGCGGGCGCTGTCGTTCATCGCGGAGCGCGTGCTCGCGTTGCAACAGGCGCATGGCAGAGCCGCGATCGGCGCGTTCGGCAGCGGCGCGCTCAGCAATGAGAAGGCGTACTTGCTCGGCAAGTTCGCGCGCGTCGCGCTCGGCACGCCGCACATCGATTACAACGGGCGCTATTGCATGGCCTCGGCGGCGGCGGGGCAAAACCGCGCGTTCGGCATCGATCGCGGTTTGCCATTTCCAGTGTCGGACATCGCCGAGACGAACACGCTCATGCTCTGGGGCTCGAACTGCGCGGACACGATGCCGCCGATCATGCAGTGGATTTTTGAGCAGAAAAACCGTGGCGGAAGCCTGATCGTGGTCGATCCGCGCGCGACCGCGACCGCACGCGCGGCGACGCTTCACCTGCAACTCACGCCAGGCACCGATTTGGCGCTCGCGAACGGGCTCTTACATTGTGCGATCGAGCGCGGCCTCGTCGATCTCGCTTACCTCGAAGAGCGCACCGATGGCTGGGACGAAGCGCGGCGCGGCGTGCTCACGAGCGATCCGGCTTGGGTCGAGCGCGTGACCGGCGTGCCGATCCGCGCGCAAGTGCGCGCACTCGAACTGCTCGCCAATGTGGAGAGCAGCATGCTCCTTTCCGGGCGCGGTCCCGAGCAGCAATCGAAGGGCAGCGACACCGTGCTCGGCTTCATCAACTTGATGCTCGCGCTCGGCAAAGTCGGCAAACCGTGCAGCGGTTATGGTTGTTTGACCGGCCAAGGCAACGGCCAGGGCGGCCGCGAACACGGGCAAAAAGCCGATCAATTGCCAGGTTATCGCTCGATCGAAAACGCGGCGGATCGCGCTGCGATGGCCGCGATTTGGGGCGTTGACGCGAGCGCACTGCCTGGCAAAGGCAAGAGCGCGTACGAACTCCTCGACTCACTCGGACCGGCCGGCGGCATTCGCGGGCTCTTCGTGTTCGGCTCGAACGTGGCCGTCGCTTCGCCGCACGCGGGCAACATCATCAAGAAGCTCGCCGAGCTCGACCTGCTCGTCGTGTGCGATAGCTTCGAGAACGAGACTTCGGCCGCAGCGCACGTGATCTTGCCGACCACGCAGTGGGCCGAAGAAGAAGGCACGCTGACGAACCTCGAGGGCCGCGTGATCTTGCGCCAACGCGTGCGCGAAGCACCCTCGGGAGTGATGACCGATCTCGAGATCTTGGCCGAGCTCGCCGAGCGACTCGGTGCCGGCGCGGGCTTTCGTTTCGAGAGCACCGAAGCGGTGTTCGACGAGCTCCGGCGCGCAACTCGAGGCGCGCGCGCCGACTACAGCGGGCTCAGCTACGAGCGAATCCGCGCAGAAAAAGGCGTGTTTTGGCCGTGTCCGAGCCCCGAGCATCCCGGCACGCCGCGGCTCTTCGGCGAACGCTTCGCGCATCCGAACGGCCGCGCGCGCTTTCACGCCGTGCCGTACCGCGCGGCCGCCGAATTGCCGGACGCGAGTTATCCGCTGTTCTTCACGACCGGTCGCTACAAGGAGCACTACAACTCGGGCGCACAGACGCGCAAAGTCTCCGAGCTTGTGGCCGCGCAGCCCGCGCCGCGCCTACAAATTCATCCGCGCCTCGCCGAGCAGTTCGCGGTGCGCGCGGGCGACACGCTGCTCGTCGAAAGCCGCCGCGGCGCGGTGAGCTTCATCGTCGACATCTCGAGCGACATTCGTCCGGACACGTTGTTCGCGCCGTTTCACTGGGGTGGCAAGAGCGCGGCGAATTTGCTCACCAACGCCGCGCTCGACCCGACCAGCCGCATGCCCGAATTCAAAGTCTGTGCGGTTCGCGCGCGGGCCGCGAGCACGACTTAGTAGCGAGCACGGGTTCGTGTTAACGAGCGCGCATGCGCGTTTCGCTACTGGGCTTGAGCTCGTGTTTGGTTTTGGTGGGGTGCATTGCGGCGCCAGGGCCGGCGCGGAATGCGAACGTGACGGCCGCGCCTTCGCGGGAAAGTCTGGCGGCCTCGGGTACACTCGCGCCCGTGCACGCCGTCAGCGAAGTGCCGGACGACGCCATCGGCGCGACCAGCGAACCTTTGCCCGGCTTCACGCGCGGCATCAATCTCGGTAACGCGCTCGATGCGCCGAGCGAAGGCGCCTGGGGTGTGACGCTGAAGCCCGAGCATTTCAAGATGGCCAAAGCCGCGGGCCTCGATCACGTGCGCTTGCCGGTGCGCTTCAGCGCGCACGCTGGCGCAGAAGCGCCGTTCAAAATCGACGAGGCGCTCTTCACTCGAGTCGATTGGGCGGTGCAGCAAGCGACCGCGAATGGACTCTCGATCATCATCGATTTGCATCACTACGAGGAGTTGAACAAGAAGCCGCGCGACAACGCGGAGCGCTTGGTCGGCATGTGGCAGCAAATTGCGGCGCGCTACAAAGATCAGCCCGCGAGCGTCGCGTTCGAGCTGATCAATGAGCCGGCGGACGAGCTGAAATCGCCTGAATTGAACCCGATCACGCAAAAAGCGCTGGCCGCAGTGCGCGCCACGAATCCGACGCGCATCGTGATCGTCGATAGCTACTTCTGGGCCAGCGCGGATCGACTGAAAGAGCTCGAGCTGCCGCAAGATCCCAACCTCGTGCCTTCGTTTCACATGTATCAACCGATCTTGTTCACGCACCAAGGCATGGAGTGGATGGGACCGGAATTCCAAACCAAAGGCATCGTATTTCCGGGGCCACCCGCTACGCCGGTCACGCCCGTGCCCGCCGCGCAAAGCACGAGTTGGACGAGCACTTGGTTGAATGCGTACAACACGCTTCCCGTCGCCGAAAACAGCAGCGGACCGAAAGCGATCTTCGACCAG
>DASYCL010000769.1:0-6283 GCA_036500245.1 Polyangiaceae bacterium
TGCATCGAGTTTATTTGCGAAACATCGTTCGTCCCCGCGCCGTTTGCTGTTCGCTCGCTTTGCTTTTGCTCTCGCGCGCGGCCGCTGCGCAGGACACGCCGCCGACGCCGACATCGCCGCCGACCGCACCGACTGCGCCGCCCGGACCGCCGCCGGATGCCCCGCCGCCGTTTGCTGAGCCGAGCCCGGCTCCCGCGCAACCTGGACCGCCCGACACGTCTCAACCGGTCGAGCCGCCGCCTCCAGCGCCTTCGCCTCCCGCGCAGCAGCCGAGCGGCGAACCCGCGCCGAAGACCGGGGCAGCGTCGTTCGAACCGCTACCGGCGCCTGCTTCGGAAAAACCGCGCGCGCCCAAGCCCGCGCCGGCCTCGCCGAATTCGAGCGCTGCCTCGCCGGAAACTCCACGCGCGGAGCCGAGCGCGCCGCCGCGCCGAGCAAGCGCGAACGCGGAGAGCGCGCTTGCTTCGAGCGCCGCGGCGCCCGAGGGCGACCACGACAGTGACGACACGAACGGCGTATTCGGGCCGTTTCGACTCGGGTTCTTGATCGGCGGCGGTTTGCCGGATTTGGTTAGCCTCGGCGGCATCCTCAAACTGACCCGTTACTTCGGCGCGGGCATCAATGTCGGGTTGATCCCGACCGTGCACTTGTCGCTCTACGGTGACGCCACGCTCTCGTTCCAAGAATATGACGCCTACGGTCACATCTTTCCGTTCGGCGGTTCGTTCTTTCTCGGCGCCGGCGTCGGCTATGCGACGGTGCACGGTACGCTCGCGACCAATTTCAACCTCAAGCCGTTCCAGCAGATGTATCCGGGCGCGGGCGTTCCGCCATCGCTCGACGTGAGCAGTCAGGCTTCGGTGCGCACGCTCGTGCTCACGCCGCAGCTCGGCTTGCTGCACACGTTCGGCTCGGGTTTTTCGATCGGTGCGGACATCGGCGCGCAGCTGCCGATTGCGCCGAGCCAAGTCGATTTTTCGACGCAGATCCCCTCCAGCATTCCGGCGCAATTCAGCAGCCAAATCAAGAAGCAATACATCGATCCGAACGACGCCAAAGTCCGCTCTTCGCTCGACAAAATCGGCCGTACGCCGGTTCCGACGTTCAACATCAAAATCGGGTTTTTGCTGTAACGGCGCGCTCAGTCGATCACGAATTCTTCGGTCAAGAGACGGTGCTTGACGCTGATCAAGCGCCCGATGTCCTCGGAGAAAAGTTCGCCGCGCTTGGTGTAAACCAAGTGCCGGCTGCGGTGCACGAGGTCGACGAGCACGTTCGCGAGCTCGTCGCGCGTGACGCGACCGTCGCTGATGGCTTCGACATTGCCGAACGGCCAAGCCTCGGTCAGCCCCGCGCGCAAACGCGCTTCGCTTTCGATCAGCTCTTCCCACGGCACGGTGCGGCCGCGATTTTCGACCGGCGCGCTGAACAACAAAAGAATCACCGACACGGCCAGGAACATGAAGTCGGTGACTTTGTCCTTGGACGAGTGCACGGGCGCGTACGAATCCAAATCGATGCCCTTGAGCTGCCCGCGCCGGCTCATCATCAGATTGCCGTTCTTGAGGTCGTTGATCGCGTAGCCGATGGCGTGCACGTTCTCCATCCAGAGCAGCACGCTGGTCAACAGATCGAGCACCATCGCGGGCGAGAGCGTGTGCGTGAACGGCAAAGCCATGCGTTTTCGTCGCCACAGCTCGCTGCCGCGCGAGCTCACGGCGCGCTCGAATTCGGCTTGCGCTTCGTAGTCGCTGGTGCGCGCGCTCGGCGGCCGGCTCACGCTCGCGTGTTCGGTGCCGGTGACGCCGACTAAGTTGTCGAGCGTGTCGCCGTCGATCAGCTGGAGCACGTGGTAAGTGTAGCGCTGGCCTTTGAGCTTCCCGGTGTCGTACAGCCGCATCAAGTGCGGCGAACGCGCGAGCGCGCGACCGACGTTCATCGCCTCTTCGGCTTCGAGAATCGCGTTCTTCTTTTTGCCCAAAATACGATCGACCTTGAGCGCGACGCGGCCGGGAAAATTCGGGCTATTGTCGTTCAGCGCTTCGTACACGCGCCCGAACTCACCCATGCCGAGTTGACGCAAGAGCGTGAATCCGAGATCGCGAAATGAATCCGAGACCGTCTTCCAGGCGTCGAGATCTTCGAGATCGAGGATACCGAACGAGCCGATTTCAGGCTCCGGCGTGCGCACTTTGCGGCCCGCGCGCTCGAAGTCCATCGGTTCCATCGCGGGCGCCACTTCCGGCATCGCGCCCGAGAGACTGAGGCGCAAGTACACTGAATCGAGGTACTCGCAAGCTGCCACGCGCACTTCGGCGGCGTCCCCCGCGTAGCCGTGACCGCGGAGCAGAAAGCCGAGCTTGTTCAACATTCGAAAATATGGATGGCGATCCATCAAATTCGCGCGCGGGATCTTGCTCCCGTCGCTGACCATCTGCTCGTAGACGGCGCCGGCCTCGCTCGGCACTAGGCTTCCCGATTTGCGCCCCTCGTACAGCACGTTGATCGCGACGTAAGTCATGCGCGAAAAGACGTCGATCTTCTCGAGGAAACGATCGCGCGGCCACTCCGGATAAGCGATCTGCGCGACCACGCGCGACACGATCGGCCAGAGCACGCCGAGGCTCGCTTCTTGCGAATGAGCACCGCCACTCAGCGCCTCCTGCACGTAGCGCACGAGCCGCGAATGCAAAACGATGCGCGTCTCGGCGTGACCACCGGGGCCGTCGCGCGTCACTTCGCGCGTGCCGTCGCTCGGCACCTCTGGGCTCAAGCGCAGCGTGATCCAGCGCTGGCCGCGGCGCGCGTTGTTGAACAAAAGATCATCGAAAGCGTTATTCACCTTGGGCTTGTCTTCCAGGCGTTTTCGCGCGCGCCGAAGGCCCGTGGCGATCAAATCTGCGAGCCAGCGCGAGTCCTCGTTTTCGGCCTCGCAGGCGACGACGCGCATGTCTGGCTGGAGGTGGATGCGGACGCCGAGCTCGGACTCGCAGCGCTCGCTCGGGGATTTGCGCAAGTACTCGAGCCACTCTTTGGCTTCGCCACTAAACACCGTGGTCGACAGCTCGGTCTGAATGCCCGGCTCGGAGGTGGCCTCCGATGGATGCCCGACGATTTGCGGCGGCGGCGTCCGCCAATTCCAGGAATCGAGCGCTGCTTGCAGCGCCTGATGCACGGCCTCGATCTTCTTCACTGAGCCTTACTCTAAAACGCAATCTCGGGAAACGGAGCCTGTTTTTTCGCGGGTTCTCGCTAGCCATGGCGGGGCAGGCGAATCAGGAACGTCGTGCCGTCATTCGGAGTCGAAGTCACCCGCACTTCTCCGCCGTGCGCGATCACGATCTGTTGCACGATGTAGAGGCCGAGACCGAGACCTTCGGCGCGCGTGCGCCGCCCGAGTCCCGATTGAAATGGTTGAAACAGGCGAGGGATCAGATCCTCCGGCACGTGCCCGGCGTTGTGCACGCTGATTTCGACGTCATCGCTCACGCCGCTCAGCCGCACGCTGATCGGCACCATGACGTTCCCATGGCGAACGGCATTGCCCACCAGATTCGAGAGCACTTGGCCGAGCCGCCCGCCGTCCCAATCCCCATGCACGTTCCCTTCGACCGAGAGCACGAACTTGTGATTGGGATTCGTGGCTTCGAGCTCGGCTACGGTCTTGCGCGCGATTGCCTCGAGATCGCTCGGTTGCCGCTCGATCGGGATGCCACCGCCGAGACGCGCTCGCGATAGATCGAACAGCTCGTCGATGATTTGCACCATGCGCGCGCCGCTCGATCGGAGCCGCGCAGCGTAACTCTGCACCGCGGGGTCGCTCGATTCGGCGAGCAGATTCGTCGTCATCAGCACCACGTTCAGCGGATTCTTCAAATCGTGTCCCACGACTGCCATTAGCTCTTCGTTCAGACGAAGCGTCTCCGCGAGTTCCTGCCGCTGGCGATGCAGTTGAAAAAACGTTTCTGTCTTGTGGCGCAGGATTTGGGGTTCGAGCGGTTTGAACAAAAAGTCGACCGCGCCGGCGTCGTAGCCCTTGAAAATACGATGCCGCTCTTGAATGCCCGCGGTCACGAAGATGATCGGCACGTGCCGCGTGCGCTCGGCGCCGCGCATCAACTCGGCGAGCTCGAAGCCGTCCATCTCCGGCATTTGCACGTCGATCAGCGCGAGCGCAAATTCGTGCGTCAGCGCGAGCTCGAGCGCTTCGCGGCCCGAATGCGCCTTCATCAACTCGAGTCCCTCGCGCCGCAGCAGCGCTTCGAGCACGAGCAAATTCTCCTCGAGATCATCGACGAGCAAGAATTTCACCGGGCTTCGAGGTTTGTTCATGGGGCACTCTCGGTCGCTAGACGGAGGAACTCCGCGATCTCCGGTAGCGCGGCGATCAATTGCGGATTTGCGGCTTTGATTGCGGCTTTTGGCATCTGTTCGGCCTCCGCTGTTTCTGGGTCTTGGACGACGACGGTGCCGCCGGCTTCGCGCACCGCTCGCGCGCCGCTGGCGGCGTCGTCGTTCGCGCCAGTGAGCACGATCGCGCAAAGCTTTTCGCCGAATGCCTCGACCGCAGACTCGAACAGCACGTCGATCGACGGGCGCGAAAATTTGACGGGTTCGTCGACGGACAACGAAAAGGTGCGATCGCGTTCGACTAACAAGTGATAGTTCGACGGCGCGAGCCAAATCGTGCCGGCGCGCGCCGGTTCCTTGTCCTCCGGTTCGCGCACCTGCGCCGCGCAGCGTTGCGCGAACAATTCCGGCAACAGACTCGGGCGATTTGGCGGCACGTGCACGACCACGATCACCGGTACGCGCGCCCCGGCGGGCACCGCGGGAAGCAGCAGGCCGAGCGCGTCGACAGCGCCGGCGGAAGCGCCGATCACCACGGCTTCGCAAAGCGAAGCGCTGAGTCGATGTTGCGCTAGCATCGCTGGTACCACCGCTCGCTCGGCGCATAGTCGCGAAATGCGCTCGCATGGGTCGAAAACATCAAGCTCTCTTTGGCTCCGAGCCCGAGAAAGCCGCGGCGACAGAGCGCGTCCTTCATCAAGCCGATCGCGCGGTCTTGCAACGAGCGATCGAAATAAATCAGCACGTTGCGGCAAGACACGAGCTGCACTTCGGCAAAGACGCTGTCGGTCGCCAAGCTGTGATCGGAGAAAACGATGTTCTTTCGCAGCGAGCGATCGAACGCAGCCGAGCCATAGGCCGCGGTGTAATACTCGGAAAGTGAGCATTTTGCGCCGGAAAGCCGGTGGTTTTCGGTGAAGGTTTGAACCCGCTCGATCGGATACACGCCTTGTTCGGCCTTGTGCAAGGTCTCCGGGTTGATGTCGGTGGCGTAGAGCGTCGCGCGGTCGAGCAAGCCTTCTTCGCGCAGTAAGATCGCGTAGGAATAGACCTCTTCGCCGGTGCTGGAGCCCGCGATCCAAATGCGAATCGACGGATAGGTGCGGAGCTCGGGCACGATCCGCTCGCGCAGCACGCGGAAGAACGCCGGATCCCGGAACATGTCGCTCACTTGCACGGTCAAAAATTGGAGCAGCTGCGTGAAGACCTGCGGATCGTGCAGCACTCCCGCTTGCAGCGCCGAGAGCGTCTCGAAGCGCAGTTGCAAGCGGGCAGCCGTCAAGCGGCGCTTCAACGAAGCCGCGGAGTAACTGCGGAAATCATAGTGATAACGCAGAAAAATCGCGTCGAGGAGCAGCCGAATTTCAATCTCTTCCGAGCTTTGCATGGTTCACTAGCGCTTGTGCAGCCAGACCCGCACGAGTGAGAGAAGGATTTCGACGTCGAGCGGCTTGGCGACGTAATCATTCGCGCCGGCCCGGATGCACAGATCGCGATCGTCGCTCATCGCCTTGGCCGTGAGCGCGATGATCGGCACTTTGCTGAACTTGGCGTGGCTCTGTCGGATCTCGCGCATGGCCTGAAGCCCGTCCATTTCCGGCATCATCACGTCCATCAACACGAGATCGACGTCCGGTGTGCTTTCGAGTTGATCGAGCGCTTCGCGGCCGTTGCGCGCGATCAAGAGCTTCACGCCTTTTGGCTCCAAGATGCTGCTGAGCGCGAAGATGTTGCGTACGTCGTCTTCGGCGACGAGGATTTTTCGGCCGTCGAAAGCGGCGTCGCGATCCCGCGCGACGCGCAGCATGCGCTGCTGATCGGCCGGCAATTTGGCTTCGACCTGGTGCAAGAACAAGGTGACCTCGTCGAGCAAGCGCTCCGGCGAACGCACACCCTTGACGATAATCGAGCTCGAGAAGCGCCGAAGTTTCTG
>DASYCL010000770.1:0-3385 GCA_036500245.1 Polyangiaceae bacterium
CGGGCGCGTCGTTGGACACGGCGAGCAAAGCCACGATCACGTCCGCGCGCGCGGACGGATCTTCGGAACCTTCCGCGACTTGTTCCAGAATCACGGCGGCGCGCGCGCGCGCTTCCGGCACGGATAGAGCGTGATGCACGACGCGAAGCGCCTCCGCGTCACTCGGATTCACGGCCAAAATCGGCTCGACCAAGGCGAGCGCCTCTTTGGCGCGCCCGAGTGTCCCGATCATGAGCAGCGCGCGGCGCAGCTCGACCGAAGCGCGAGCCTCGGGCTCGACCCGCGTCACGAGCAATTCGAGCGACTCGAGAGCCCCTTTGGCATCCCCCGCCACCGCTTGCAGTCGCGCGAGTTCGGACAGCGCGTCGGTGCGCTCGGGATCGCGTTCGAGCGCTTCTTGGTACAACTTGCGCGCGGCCTCCGCATCGCCGAACAAAGTCTCCTCGGCGTGCGCCCACTCGCTAAGCACGCTCGCCGGATCCGAGGCGTGCTCGAGCCGGAACTTGAACAGCCAGCGGTGATCGTCGATGCGCGCCGCCGTACGCTCGGCGCGAGCCAAAAACGCCTCGAAAGCTTCGATGTCCGGCATCCCTTCGGCGGCCGAGACTTCGAGCAACGTGCGAAAGATTCGTGCCGCGTTGTCCGCGCTTTCCGGATCCTGCGCCAGCGCGCGCGCTTTGGCGAGCTGAATGTGGCGCGCGCGTCCCGGCTGTAGACCGCGAGCCAGCGCGAGATCGATCAGCTCGACGAAGCCGCGACTGTGTCCGGCCTGCACGGCTTGCTCTTCCAAGCCGAGGATCAGCGAGACCAGCTCGCGTTCGTCGCTCGTGCGCAAGAGGACCTCGAACGCACTGCGCACGGTATCGAAGTCGCCACCTCGCGCCGCCAGCTCGACCAATTTCTCGGCGGCCTCGCGATTGTCCGGGTCGGCATCGAGCACGCGCGTGAACATGCGCTGTGCGCGCACGCCATGATCTGGCAATCCTTCGCTCAAACGCCCGCCTTCGAGCCAAATTCGCGCGGCGCTGACCGGATCTTCGAGTTGCCAGGCGAACGCATTGCCAAGCCGCTCGAGCAAATTCGCCCGTTGTTCCGGCTCGGCCGTGTGCGCAAGCCGGCGCTCGAGCACCGCGCGCACGGTTTGCCCGTCACTTTGCTCGCGCGCCAGCTGTTCCACGTTCTCGAGCACGTCGTCCGAAAGATCGCTGGCACTGACGAGCTCGCGGTAGTGCGCGAGAGCGCTCACGCCGTCGCCCTTTTGCGTCGCGACCTCGGCCAGCTTGAGCAAGGTCACGTTCTTGCGTTCGTAGTCGAGCAGCGGCAGCACGCGCACGAGCTCTTGGTACAGGCCTTCGAGATCTCCGGCCTCGGCGAGCGCGTCGGCGAGTGACTGATGCAGCACCAGATCGCGCGGATCTTCACCGACCGCGCGGCGCCACGTCGCGATTGCCGCCGCAGGATCACCGAGCTCACGACGTTGAAGGAGCGCGATGCGATGCAATAGCTCGCGGCGGCGTGCAGGATCTTTTTCTTGCTCGAGCGCCGAGACATACAGCGTCAAACGCTCGCCGGGGGCGCCTTGCTCGGTCAAGAGCTCGTCCACGCGCTGCATCAATTCACGCGACGAATCGTGCGAAAGTGCGCGACGATAAACCTCGACCGCGCGCACGATGTCTCCAGCGGCTGCCAGTGCTTCACCGGTCGCTTTGGCCAATTCGAGCATCGCGGGCGACTCGAGCGAGCGATTGCCCAGCGCTTGACTCAGCACTTCCGCGCGCTTCGCGCTGTTCCCGCTGGTCCCAGCCAAGCGATGCACCTGCTCGAGCCGCGACGTGATTTGCTCGGGCGCCTGCTCGGTCGCAATGACCAGCGCGCGGCCCGCGAGTTCGAGCGCGCGTTCCGGATCTTTCAGTACCGTTTCACTGAGTGTCGCCGCTTCGTCCAGCGCCGACAAAGCCGAGTTCGGGTCGGCGCTGAACTCGGCTCGCGTCTCGAGCACGCGCAAAAGACCCGTGCCCGGCTCCTCGCGCCGGAACAACGGTTCGAGCACGTTTGCCGCGGAAAGTCGCGCTTCACCCACGGTGAGCAGCTTCTCGACCGCGGCGCGCGCGGCGCGATCGCCCGGGTCGAGCTCGAGCACGCTGCGAAACGCGGCCAGCGCGCCGAGCGGATCGCCGAGCCGCGAGAGCCGCAGCTGGCCGAGCCTGAGTAGCAGCGCGACGCGTTCGGCGCCCTCGAGCAGCTCGGCTTCGCGCTCGAACACGCTCGACAGTTCGCTGTAGCGCTGCGCCTGCTCGAGCAGCGGCACGATCCGCTCGTGGATCTCGCGCGATGGCCCATAGCGATCGGCGAGCTTCTGCCAAGCCGCGAGCGCCGCTTCCGGATCGCGCGTGCGCGCCGAACGAAGCTCAGCCGCTTGAAATGCGAGCCGGCGCGCTTCCACCGGATCTTTGGTGCGTTCCGCGCGATGGAAGAGCACGTCGGATAGGCCTTCGTCGTCCGCGGCTTCGGTGTACAGCGCTTCCAGCCGGCGCAGCGCTTCGTCCGTCCACGGCGAGCCGATCAGCGCGCGCCAAGCGATGATGGCGCGCGCGGGATCGCCGCCATCGCCGTCGCACAAGCGAGCCAAACGGCGCGCGGCGGCTTGACGCTGCTCTTTTTCCGGCTCGAGCGATACCACGCGTTCGAGCACCGTCACGAGCTGTTTGCGCTCGCCCGATTCTGCGTACAGGTCCGAGAGCTGTTTGGCGGCTTCGAGCACGGCAGCGTCGTCGTTGCCGGCCTCGATCACTTGTTGGAACGCCGCCTGCGCGCGCTTCACGTCGCCGGTCTTCAAATAGACGTGACCCACGTCGACGCCGACGCGCGCGCGCACACTCAAATCACGGCTCGTTTGCAGTGCTCGCGCGAGCAAGCGCGCGGCTTGCTCGGGTTGATTCAAACTCAAGCTGAGCCCGACGAAGCGACGGCGCAGCGCATCGTCACCCGGATCGCCAGCGACGACCGGGGCGAGTAACTCGAGCGCGCCCGCCGGATCGTTCAGCGCGTCCTGCCGCAAGATGCCGAGCCGACGCTGAACTTCGACGCGACGCGGGCCGCGCACTTGCTTGAGCTCGACGCCGAGCATGGCGATCGCGCGGTCGGTGCGACCGGTCTTCTCGTAAGCATCCGAGAGCGCAGCCGCCGCGCGCAGCGAGACGGTGCGATTTTCCAGCAAGGTTTCCGCTGATTTCAGCGCCATCGCGTGATCCGGCTGGACCGCGAGCAAGCCCTCGACGTGCCCGAGCGCACGCGTCGAATCCTTGAGCTCGGAAAGACAAAGATCGACCAGCCACTCGCGGAGCAGCGTCGCCTCCTCCTGCGACGGCGGCGGATCGCGGCGCAG
>DASYCL010000771.1:0-2177 GCA_036500245.1 Polyangiaceae bacterium
AAATCTGCTGAAATCAGCGAGGAAGACGAAGGTTGGTTTTCGTTTCAAGTCGATCCGGGCACGCCCGCGCCAACGGCCGCGATCGAATCAGCCGAGCCGGAACCTGGGTCCGTGACGGCGAAGTCGGCAAAATCGCCGGAACCTGAGCGCGTCGAACTCGCGCAGCCCGCGCGCGCGCCAATCCTCGTTGAAGCGAAGGCGCGCGCGATGCCGTTTAGTGCCGAGGTCACGCCGTCTGCCGACCACTTGTTCGACGTGGCGCCGCAAGGTGTCTTCGCCGAGGCCGGGACGTTGCAAGGTGTCGGGAGCTTGCCAGCGGTTCAAAAAGTCGATGCACCGCCGCCCACGCCCACGCCCACGCCCAAACCCAAACCAGTGCAGCCATCTGTGGCAGCGGCGCCAGTCGTCGAACTGAGAGCGCCGGCAAGCCCGAAGTCCACGCCCGCGAAGATCGCGCAGAAAAAGCCGAAAACTGAGGATGCAGTAGCGGTCGCCCTGACGGAAGCGTCAGCCGAGCCCGCACCGGTGCGACCAGTTGGCGCCACGCAAGTGATGGCTGCGGTGTCTTGGCCGGAGGCGGTTACGATCGAGACGGCGAGCAAAACGGCTAGCGCCGCCGACCAAATCGAGACTCGCCTGGACACGCGCCCTCCGTCATCGCGCCGAACGTTGAAGTCGAAGGATGACATGAGGGCACCGGTCATCGCTCCGACATCGGAGAATCCTGCGCGCTCAGTTGAAGTCGCGCGAATCGTGCAATCGAAGCGGCGGCCGAGCTGGTTTGGTTGGGTGTTCACGTTGTTGCTCGCGTTCGCTGTTTCGTATTTGGTCGTGAGCCACTTCAAAGCGGACGTGCTGGACCTGGTCGGTCACTCGTCGAACTCGCCTGCGTCGCCGCGATGACAGCGGTAGCGAGGACACGCCGTCTGCGTGGCTTTCTGCGATTTTTCTGGGTGTTAGCGACGCCGCTCGCCTGCGGCAGTGGCCATCGTGATGCGGGCCCGATGCCGGCGGGTTCGAGCGCAACTGAGCCCACACTGACCACCGCGGCAGCATCGGGACCAAGTTTCGATCGGCTCGACCGCTTCGATTTGATTCCGAATCTGTCTTGGTGCGAGGTCGACCACGAAGGGCTGCTATTGGATCTCGGAACGCCCGCGGCCGCGGCGTATCGAGATTTCGGCGCGGAGCGCTCGGACAACAGCGAAGACGTCGAGCGCGATGGGCAGACCTTCGTGCGCGCGTATGGTCGCTCGTTGCGCTACGATTTCTGGCTGGACGATCCGCGCAGCGGCACGACAGTCAGCCTGCGCGTGTATGGGGGTGCGGCTAAATGGCTTGCTGTCGCCATCGACGACAAGCGCGTCGGATCGCTCAAGCTGCTGCCGGGCGAGACCAAAGTGCTGGCACTTCCGCCGCTCGCCGCGGAGCTCGGGCGCGGGCATCATCGGCTGAAATTGAGCTTTTCCGGGGCTCCGCGCGGACCGCGTCAAGCTCAGGCCGAGATTGATTGGGTTCGCATCGCGGAACGCAACTCCGAGTCGACCGCATACGCGGCGCCGACACTCGGCGATATCGTCGCGGACGTCGTGCTCGACAGCGCGCCGAAGCGCGCGCTGGTTTTGCGCGCGCCAGGCACGGTGCGTTGCTGGCTACGGCCTGCGCCGGACGCGCGTCTGAAAGTCGCGCTCGGTTTTTGGGGTGCCGGCAAGGGCGTGGCCGAAGTGCGCGTGGTGGCAGATGGCGAGGAGCCCGTGACTCTCCAGACTCGGCGCGTGACCGGCGGCGACGGCGCTTCATGGACGCCACTCGCGGTCGATCTCGCGCCGTTTGCCGGCAAAGTGATCGGAATCGAATTTCGAGCGACCGAGGGCTCCCGCGAGGGTCGCGTAGCGTTCGGCGATCCGAGCATCGCGCGGAAACCGCTCGCGGGGCTCGCCGTTCCGCGGGCAAAAACGGCCATTTTATTGCTGGAGGCGAGCGTGGATCGTCGCCAAGTTCCGCCGTTCGGTCCGGCCGGAAAGCTTTCCACGCTCGCTGACTTTGGGCGCATCGCGACCGCCTTCAGCGGTTACCGCGCGCCGAGCGTCGTCGTGCAATCGACAGTGGCGTCGTTGCTCAGCGGTCTGTCGCCGCCCGAGCATCGGGTCGAGGATCCGAGTTCGCGCATCGCGGAC
>DASYCL010000772.1:0-3189 GCA_036500245.1 Polyangiaceae bacterium
CACCGCCGCGTCTCCGACGAGCGTGGGCAGCGCCGATCCGGCAGCGCAGAAGCCGTTCAACTGCACGTTTTCGAGCGCGCCGCCGAGCGAGTCTTCAGAGCTGCCGGCGAACAGGTTCGTGACGATGCCCGCGCTGGTTTGCGCGTGAACGCGCGCGAGCTCACCGACGTAGTGCCTGGGAGCGCGCACGTTGCTATCGCTGATCAGCACGAGATCGTGGCTCGCGTGCGGCAACATGCCGAGCAGGTTGGAAATCTTGGGATTTAGCGCGGCGCCACCGTCGTGCACGATCGTCTGACAGGTCACGCGCGGGAATTGGCGGCGGAGTCGCGCTACGATTGCAAGCGCAGGGTCATTGTCGTTCGTGGTGCCGAACACCAGCTCGAGCTCGTCATGATCTTGTTCGAAGAAGCTCTTCAGGTTTTCGTACAAACCAGCGTCGGCGCCGTTCAGCGGTTTCAGCACACTCACCGGCCGTGACTTCGCCCGCGCGTGATCGCTGCGAGCTCGCGTGACACGCAACAGCGCGACCAAGCCCGCGACGTTCCACGCCGAACAGATCCCAACCAAAACCAATGCCAGGACGTGCATGCGGACGTGGTTAAGCGAACCGTGTGCCAGCCCTCTGTACTCAATAACTACAAGAGGTTATGGTGGATCGATCGTCGGGTTGTGGCGCTACGTTCGCACTACTGGTTCAACCAGTTCACACCTGTGCGAACGAGTCACGATTTCGTTCACGGCGAGCGGAGTGCTGCGAATGCCGCGACCGGATCCGTGAGCTTGGGCAGCGCAAGCGCCGCGAGGGCATCTTCGACATATCGGGGTTGGCGAGCGCCGAGCAAAACGCTCGTGACGCCAGGCAAACTGCGCAGCGCGACGAGCGCCTGGCGCGACAAAGGTTCGGCACGCAGCGCCGGTTCGAAGCTCGGTGAAAGCGCGCGTTCGATCGCGGACACGCGAGTTTGACTGCGCGCTGCGGCAATGACGCGCATCGACAAAAACAAACCTTCGAGATTGCGCAAGTAACGACCGCGGAAATCACGGAAGCGTTCGGCGAGATCGCCGCTCAGTGTGTCGAGCGCGCGCAACACTTTGCCGAGCTCGGGCGCGATCACGTGGGACTCGATCTCTTCCCATTGCACCAGGCTTTCGACGCGCGGCTCGATTTCGACGATACGGTCGCTCCAAGCAAACAAGTCGTCGGCTTCGAGGCCATTGCCGAGCTCGAGCGACGGCGCGATGGTACTTCGGAACTCGCGCTCGAGCGCGAGTAGGTTCGCTCGCGCGAGCTCGAATTTAGGTGAATTGCCCGGTGAACGTGGGTTCGCGAGGCGCAAGATGCTGCCGCCTTGGATCGCATTGAGCGGGCGATTGACGAGCACGGCGATCTGTTCGCGCTGAGCGACACTGAGGGCGCTTTCTGCATCGCCTGCGCCGAACAGCGCGTCGCTCTCGAGCAGATTGAGCGGCAGCTGCAAAACCTCGAAATGGTGTCCGGTAGGCGCAGCGGCGCGCGCTCCGGCGAGCATACGCGAGAGCTCGGTCGCGTCCCGTGCGCTGGGCGGACTGACGATGGTATTGCTCGACACGCCGTAAGCTCCGATGCGGCCTTTCGCGACTTCAGTTTCGAGGTAGCGAAACGCGACTTCGATTCGGCGATAGAATTCGTCGCGCGCAACCGTGAGCGAAAGCTCACCACGCTTGGCAGCGTCGGCCAAGAAGTATTCGGGGTTGTGCAGCAAGAGCACGTCGAGCGCTTCGAGCCCAAGTCGTTCGAGCGAACGCGTCAGTTGATCGGCGAGCCACTCGGGATGGATGCAGTGCCAAAGCCCTTCCGCGTACTCGACCATTTCAGGAAAGGGCTTGCCGCTCTCCTGCCGATAGCGCGAAAGAGCGTGATTTTTGCCTTGTACATAGCCAATTTTGGAAACGACGACGACCTCGTCGCGTGAAAGCTCTCGCTGATCGATGAGCCGCGCGATGACGTCTCCGATCAGCCGTTCGCTACGGCCGTCGGTGTAGTTCGTCGAGGTATCGATCAGGTTGATCCCCGAACGCAGCGCGAGCTCGAGCGCGGCTCGATGCTCCGGCACGCTGTCGTTGATGCGATAGCCACCGAAGCCAATACCGCTCACGCTCAGTCGTGAGTGTCCGAGTTCGGCGCGAGCTTCGATACTGAGTCGCTCAGTGCGGCGCCGCGTTGCTTCGGGCGACGCTGTGCCGGCGATTGCACGCTGCGCGATGGTGAGCGCGGACTCGGCCGGTTGATTCTCGGTCAGCGATCGATCGAGCTCTTCCGCGCCCGTGATTGGTAGCTGGCAAGCGAAGTTTCGGCAGACGTAGAGCGCGGCCTTGCCGTCGACGAGCGTCTTGCCGTCGGTCAGGGGAAGTTCGGCGCGCGCCGCTTGTGCGCTTCCCGGGTCGATTTGTGCGAAGATAGCGTTCGGCAAATAGCGTTCACCGAGCGCGCTTCGCAACGATTCGTATCCGGGCTCACCCGGCGCGCCCACCAGTGCAATTTCTAGCGGCGATTGCAGTAAAAAATCCGCGACGCAAACCGATGTCGCGAAAGAACGTGGCGAACGTTCAATCAATTTTCCGTACGCTCGGAGTGCGGAGGCGGCGCGTTCTCGATAGCGTTCGCGGCCCAAGTGGCCAGCAAGCTTAGACAGAGCGCGGGCCGCGACGGCGTTCGCGCTCGGAATCGCGCTGTCGTGGCCTTCGCGCAGTCGGGCGATCAGTCGCTCGCTGGTCTTTGCGGTATTGAAGAACGCGCCACTCTCGACGTCCGAGAAATCTTCGAGCGTGCGATCGAGCAAGCGCTCTGCTTCACGCAAGAAGCGTGGCGCTCCGCCCGCTTCGTACAGCGCGATCAAGCCGTCCGCGAGGAACGCGTAGTCTTCGAGGAAACCGGGCACGTGCGCGCGCTCGCCACGGGCGGTATGAAAGAGGCCGCCGTCGTCTCGACGCATGCGACGTAGCAATGAATCTGCCGCGCGCACGGCCGAGTCCAAAAAGTGACGCTGACCGAGTACGCGGTAGCCGAGCGCCATCGCGGACAACATGAGACCGTTCCAGGAGCTCAGGATCTTGTCGTCGAGCAGCGGCGGGATGCGCTGTTTGCGCGCTTGATAGAGCTGTTTTTTCGAGCGTTCGAGCTCGGCTCGCAGCACGGGCGCGGGCATG
>DASYCL010000773.1:0-4406 GCA_036500245.1 Polyangiaceae bacterium
ATCGATCGCGACCACGAACACCTCCGCCCACGAACGCTCTTTGTCCGGGTGGAGCAAGGTCTTGAAGATGCGCGGCGCTTCTTCCGCGTGGCGTGGATCTTTGACCGCGACCCAATCGCCGTCGCCGGCCGCTGACCACTCTTTCAGAGCGGGGCCCACGTTTTGGAGGTCGAATTCGTTCGATTCCGCCGGTTTCGCGGCGGCACTCGCCGCGCTACTCGCGGGCGGCGCCGCCGAGGCGACCGAGTTCGCATCCGGCACCTGCCAATAAGATTTGGGCGGCGCATGCCTTTTGAGCACGCGGTTGACGCCGTCTTCCGCGCCGTAGACGAAGTCCTCGAGCCGGGCCACGCGCTCGTCCCCGAGCACCGCGCGCAGCGAGTTGGCGACGAGCGGCCCGGCCCAATCGAAGTGATGCACGGCATACCAAACGAGCGCGAGCGCGAGCACGAGCGAGCCCGTGGCAAAGAGCGCGATGCGTCCGAGCCGCGTGCGCTTGCGCGGGGCTGTGGACTCGTCTTTTGCGCGCTGCCGCCGGAGCATGACCAGAGGCCGGATAATAGAGCTCGTGCCTCCTGCCAACACTCTCGCATGAGTTTCGCGATGCGGGGCCCGGGCGGGCGCGGTCTGGTGTAAGACAGGCGCCATGCGGCTCAACCCGATGCCCCTACTTTGGGTGCTACTGGCCGCATTTTCGTGGTTCGCGGAAGCGCGCGCCAGCGCCGCTGAAAGCGATGCGCCTTTGGTCTTGCATTCGGCGCCCGATTTGTCCGCCTTCGTCGGTCGCCCGATCAGCCGCATCGACTTCGTCACCCAGGGCGCGCGTTGGGCGTCCACGCCCACGGTCGAGCACGCGCGCGTCGGGCAGCTGTTGAGTTCGGATTTGGTGCGGCGTGCGCTCGAAGAGCTCGGCGACACTGGGCGCTACGCCGATCTACGCGCGTCGGTCGAGAGCGACGGCGCCGGCGTGCGCCTGATCATCACGGTCGAGCCGCGCCGCTTGATCGCCAACATTCGCGTGACCGGCGGCGGCGCGATTGACGAGGAGGAGTTGCGGCGCGCCGCCGACGCGCGCGAAGGCGGCGCGGTCACCGCCGCGGAGCTCCGCGCCATGCAAGCCCAAATCCTGGCGCTCTATCGACGCCGCGGCTACGACCGCGCGCGCGCCCTGGTCGATGCCGTCGACACCGACGATCCATCGGCAATTTTGCTGACGATCGAGGTAGCCTCCGGGCCGCCGCGTTTGATCGCGTCGCGTCATTTCGGTGTTTGGCCCGATCCCGCGGCCGAAGGTATGGCGGACGCGCTATCGAGTTACAACGTCGGCACCGGCGATCGCGCCGATGAAGACGCGCTCACCGACGCCGACCGCGCGCTCGAGACAGAGCTCAAGACGCGCGGCTTTCATCGCGCCAAGGTTTCGCATCGCTTGTCCGGCGCGGCGCTCGATGTCGACGTCTATGCCTATGCACGAGTGCGTTTTCGCTTCGAAGGCAATCGTCATTTCGATGCTTCGCAGCTCGAGAATGTGCTCGACGTCGAAAGTGCGAGCGATCTCTCGCCGTCCGCGTTGTCGGAAAAGCTCGTCAAATTCTACCGCGAGCACGGCTTCTTCGACGCCGACATCGGTTACTCCGAGCGCGGCAACCCGAGCGATCCAATCCAAGACGTCGTGTTCTTAGTGCACGAGGGTCAGCTCGTGCACGTGATTGCACGCGAATACCCGTGTTTGACCGGCTCGCGCACGCCGCAAGAAGTCGGCAGCGAGATCGATAGCTTCCTCGCGGAGCTGCCCGGCGGACGAATTTTCGACGTGGTCGATCCGGCCATCGTCGATTCGCTCGACGGCCCGAAGTCGCCCACTGGCGCGCGACCCGTGCCGGAGCAACTGAGTCCGTGGGCCGTCTACGCGCCCGACGTGTACGATCGCGCCATCAAGCACGTGCAAGATCTGTATCGCTCCGAGGGCTATCTCTCGGCGACGGTCGGACCCGCGCAAGTGATTCGCCGCCAGTGCGCGCCGCGCTCGCCCGCCGGACAATGCATTCCGATCGGTCCGTCGCGCAGACCGGACACGGAGTGTCGCTACGACTCGATCGGTTTGCCGCTCGAAGAAGCTCCGGTCGACCCGACGCTTTCTTGCATGCCGGACCCGAAGCGCGGCATCAAATGCGAGCCGTCGATCGTGCTCCACCTGCCGATCAAGCTCGGTCCACGCGCCACGCTTTACGATCTCGGGTTCGAAGGCAATCGCGCGATCGTCGAGAAAGAGCTCGAAAAAATCGCCGATCTCGAGCTTGGCGCGCCGGTCTCGCAAGTCGAAATCGAAAAAGCGCGCCGGCGCGTACTCGACGAATACGCCGAGCGCGGTTTCGCTTTCGCCGAAGTGGAAACCGCGCTCGATTTGTCGCTCGATCACACTCGCGCGCGCGTCCGCTTCATCGTCAGCGAGCGCGAGCAAGTGCGCGTGTTGCGGATCGTGATTCACGGCGCGGAGCGCACCAGCGAAAGCTTGATCCGAAGTCGCATCGCGCTCGAAGCAGGCGGCCTCTATCAACGCAGCTTGGTGCGCAAAACCGAGGAGCGCTTGGCAACGCTCGGCGTATTTTCGAGCGTCAGCGTCGGCTTCGAGGATCCGTACGTGCCGGCGCGCGAAAAAGTCGTGATCGTCGAGCTCGAAGAGCGCGTGCCGCAGTACCTCGACGTGCGCCCCGGCTTCAGCACCGGCGAAGGCTTCCGCATCTCGTTCGAATACGGCCACAGGAACCTCGCCGGGCAAGCCATCTTGCTCACGCTGCGTTCACAGCTCGGTTATTTGCCGACCGCGTTCATCCTCGAGAGTGACGTGCAGCAAAAATACAACGAGCTTCACGTCGGCGAGCGACTCGAGCGACGTGACACTGCGACCGTGGAGTTCCCGAACATCGGGCTCGGCCCGCTGTTTCGCTTGAGCGTGGAAGGTGTCGACGTGCGCGACAATGCGCGTGACTACGGCTTGAGCAAAGACGCAGGCATCGTCACCTTGACGTTTCGCCCGGATCGACGGCTTTCGCTCCAACTCGGCACTTCGCTCGAGCGCAACTCCGCGCAGATTTTCGGCGACGACGAGAAGAACGCGCTGAAGTGCTATCTGCAGGGCCATCCGACGCAACAAGCGCTGTTCCGCGTGCCGCAAGGCGTTTCGATCGCGCTCGCGCAGCGAGTCGGCGTGACTTGGGATCGGCGCGACAATCCACTCGATGCCACGAGCGGCACGTTCGCGTCGGCCAGCGTCGAGCACGTGCACGCGACGCCGGTCGACACGAGCCCATCACAAGACACGGGCTGCCCCGGTGAAGCGTCGGTCACGACGGGGCAGCCGCTGATCGATCCGTTTCAATCCGTGCCGAGCGACTTCTTGCGCTACACGGGGCGCGTCGCGGGCTACATGCGCTTGAACGACAAAGGGCTCGCGCTCGCGGTCAGTTTTCGCGCTGGCGTCGTGCAGCATTTGATTGCCGGCTCGCAAACCTATCCGGATCGCTTGTTTTTCATGGGCGGCGTCGATTCACTGCGCGGCTTCTTGCAAGACTCGCTCGTGCCCGAAGACATCGCCAAGCGCTTGCTCAATCCGGCATCCGGTTTGGTCCTGAACGACGTGGTGATTCGCGGCGGAGACATCTTCTTCAATCCGCGCGCCGAGCTACGCATTCCGCTCGGCGGCGGCGTGGAGACCGCGCTGTTCATCGATTCCGGTAACCTATGGACGGACCCGACGCGCGTGAATCCGCTCGATTTGCGCTACGCCGTCGGTACCGGCCTGCGCATCGCGACTCCGATCGGTCCGCTCGTGTTCGACTACGGGTTCAACGTCGACCGCGTGCTCGATCAATTTTTCCCAAAGCGAGACAATCAGCGTTTTTGGGAGGATCTGGGCGCGTTTCACTTCAGTATCGGACTCTATTGAGCGGCGTGTCGAAACCGAAGCTGAGCTGTCTGCGGTCATCGATACCGGCGCTCGATACGGACAAGGTTTATCTATTCGCGCGCTCCGCATATCCGATCCCAAAACCGAGCTGGCCAGTAGCGCGCAGAGTCGCGGCTGTGTGAGTGGCGAAAACCGCCCGTAAGCCGCGTTTTTCCGTCAATCATGCTGGAGTCTGGGTCGCAGGATGTGCGCCTGATCAATCGCTGATCGATAGTCGCTCAGCTCACACGCGCATAACTGTTTCGTTTCTGCACAGCGCAGCGACAAATGCTGCGCAGTCTAAGCCGCAGCGACTCAGCGAGCGTTGAAGTTTTGCGGGGCGACGCGGGGAGCGATTCAACCACGCGCGCTCACACGAAACAGACAACGACTGAGCGTTGACATCGGTCTTGAAGCACGCTCCGATAGCTGATTGATCATGAGTTCTGCCGCGCTCGTG
>DASYCL010000774.1:0-2908 GCA_036500245.1 Polyangiaceae bacterium
GGTCAGCGCGCTCGAATCCGCCGCGAAAACGGCGGTAACGAACAGCCGTTCATCAGATCTCTGATCTCCATTCTCACGACAGCTAGAGAGCAACCACGCCACCAATCGCGAGCTTCATGATCGAGCAATCCTTCGTGCGCCAATAGACGTTGCTGTCGTCGATCACGAAAGACGACGGTGCTAGTTCGTTCGTCTGATCCTCGACCAAAATGACGGGATCGCCGTCGGGTAGCGGCGCCATTTCGACGATGCCGGTCGTGGCTTCGCCGAAGTACACCGTGGTCGCGTTCGCGGCGAAGCCGGAGATGTTGTCGAAGCTGTCAGTCGAGGCGATCGAGTGACCGCTGCCCATCATCGTCGCATCCACGGTGGTGTCCGAGCTCTGCATCAATGGGCCATTAGCCCAAATCACCTTGTCGGCCTCGAGCCCGAGCGAATCCAAGAGCAGGTTGCCTTGCGATTCTTCGAATGCGCAGCCTCCCGTGGTGCCGCCAGCGGGACGCGCGATCGGATCGATGCAGCCGCTCGCTGCCGGATCCGGGTTACGCCACTGCACGGCATTGTCGAGGCCGAGCGTCATGAACAAGCGCGTCGGCGTGACCACGATCGCCGTCGGTTCACCCTCGAAAGTGCCGATTTTTGCGGGCGTCGACGCGGGCATCGCGTCGACCTTCATCAAATCATCGCCGTCCCCGTAGTAGATCGCGCCTTTGCCATCGAGGGTGATGCCGTTCGTGGTCTTGGTCGATGCGCTGATTTTCGTCGGCATTCCTGCGCTGGTCTTCATCATCAGCGTGTTGTCGCCCGCGTTCGCGCCGGAGGTGCTCCAGTACACCGCGTTATCGTCGACGGCGACCGCGATCGGCGCTTTCTGGCCGGTCGCGACGTCCGTCGCGGTGCCGCCCGCGACCGGGATGCTCGACACTTTGCCGTGCATGCTATCGGTGAAGTAGAGCGTGCCCTTGCTCAGCGCGAGATACATCGTGCCGCAGCCCGCGACTTGGGTGAGCTCGGTCGGCTTGGGCATGCATTTGCCTTCGACGCAGGCCTGAGTCGCCGCGCACGCGGGCATGCACATCGGAGGCCCGCTGCCGCCGGTGCCTGCGCTCGCGCTGCCGCCGCTCGACGTGCCGCCGCTGCCGGCGATCGCCGTCGAGCCGCCGCTCGCGTTCGTGCCGGCGCTGCTGCCACCTGCACTCGTGCCCGCGCTGCTCGTCGAACTTCCGCCATTCGGCGCGCCGGTGACCGGCACGACTCCGCCGTTCGCCCCGCTGTCACTGCTGCACCCCGAAACCACCCAAGCCAGCGTCACAGCCACGGACAGCGCGTGAATTTGCCTCATTGTAGGCGAGTAGTGTTCGCCCCGATGTCATTCCATGACTCGGCCGCGATTCAGCGGCACAAACCGTTGATCTCTTTCACCAATGGCCCTTCTTTCAGGGCCACGGTGTCGAATTGGACCCGCTTTTGCCGCGCTTTCTCGAGATCACCGTGGTCGAGCGCGTCAGCAACGTCCCGCAGCGTACCGGCGGCCGAATTCGCAATTTCTTGGTAGCGCTGCACGCGCGGCAGCAGCTCTTCGCTTTGCACATGCAATCCGCCCAAGCTCTTCGAGAGTTCGTCGTAGCTTTGCGCGGTACGCCGGCTCTCGGCGGCGATTGCCTTCGGATCATTCGCGGCGGACGCGCTCGGCGTTGGACGCGCAATCCAAGCGTTGACCGTCTTCACGAAAGCACCGCACTCGCGCGCTTGCTGAAACTTGGCGCAACCCGCACCGAGCAAGCCAGAGGCCAGCGAGACCGCGATGGCGCCGATACTTCGCGCGCCGCGCGCACTCAAACCGGATCGCCTCGCTGCTTGAGCGCGGCCACGATTTCGCGCACGTCCTGGCAACGTTCGCGCGGCAAAACCAAGAGCGCGTCGTCCGTATCGACGACGCACAAGTCGTGCACGCCGACGAGCGCGATGATGCGCTTGCCAGAAGGCGTGGTCCGCAAATTCTCGATCAAATTGTTTTGCGCATCGACGAGCACCGCTGCCTCGTGTGCGACGTTGCCGTGCTCGTCCTTTTTGCCGAGCTCCCACACCGTGTGCCAGCTCCCGAGATCGCTCCAGCCGACATCCGCGGGAATCACGGCCAATTGCTGGACTTTTTCCATGATCCCGTAATCGATGCTGATCGACTCGAGCTCTTGGAAAACATCTTCCGTCTCTTTGCGTTCGGCTTCGGCGCCGAGCTTCGCGGCGCGTTCGATGCGTTCGATGCATTCGGCAAGCTTCGGCATGTGCTCTTGGATCGCGGCGAGCATCGTCTCCGCGCGGAAGAAAAACATGCCCGCGTTCCACAGGTATTTGCCGCTCGCGAGATAGCCCTCTGCGGTTTCGCGCGACGGCTTTTCGACGAAGCGCGCCACTTTGCGCACGCCCGGCGACAGCTCATCGCCGACTTCGATGTAGCCGTAGCCCGTCTCGGGTCGATTCGGCTTGATGCCCATGGTCACGATCGTCCCGCTCTCGGCGATGCGCAGCGCTTGCTTCATCGCTTCGCGAAAGCCCGCTTCGTCGTCCATGATTTGATCGCTGGGCAGCGCAGCGATCAAGGCCTCCGGATCCCGGCGATGAATCAACGCGCTGGCCCAGCCGATGCACGCCGCAGTGTTGCGCGCGACGGGCTCGGCCAAGAACGCGCTCTCCGGAAACCAGGGCAACGCCTCGCGCGTCACGCCCACGAGCGACGTACCGGTCGCGATGTACGCGCGCTCCGGTGGGCACAAGGCTTCGATCCGCCGCGCGGTGCGCGCGATCAGCGGATCCTTCGCGCCGGGACCGAGCGCCAGCACTTGTTTCGGACGAGTCGTGCGAGATGCGGGCCAAAAGCGCGTCCCGCTCCCACCAGCCAAAATCAGGG
>DASYCL010000775.1:0-5628 GCA_036500245.1 Polyangiaceae bacterium
CAAAGTCGGCGCTGGCGAGCTCTTCGCGCAAGAGCGAGCGCAACTCGGCGCGCACGTCCGGCACTTCTCTGCCGACTCCGACGTCACCCAACAAGACCGGAACTTCGAGCGCGGGCGCCGTCGACGGCGTCAGCACGACGCCGAGCGCGAGCGCCACGATCATGCAAGCGTTTCGAAGTGCCGGTCGCGTCGCTGTCTTCATGATTCGATCTCGGGTCGCGCTGTACGAAAGGGGCTATCAGACGCGACGAATCGCGGCCAAATTTGCGGACAGCCGCAAATGGCCGATGGTTTGCGCTGACTTCGATAACCAGCATCGGCAAGTTTTCGACAGCGCGAGCGCGCGAGCGATCTAGCGTGGCACTTCGACCGCGCAGCTTTGAACCGTCGTGGTGCTGGTGTTGTTGTCCGGACGACACTCGACAGTGGTCGCCGCGCCCATCGAATCCTGATTCACGATCAAGGTCACTGGTTGACCGATCACACCTTGATCGATGGCACAGAACACGAGCTTGCAACCACCCGTCGGTACCGGGCCGTCGGTGAACGATGTGCACAGTTGCTTGTTGTCTTTCGGATCGCCCAGAAAGAACGTCGCGGGCAGCGCTGCGCCGACGGCGCGCTTACCGCGATTGCACACGGTCGCTTGTAGATAGACTTTGCCGGAGTCACCGCCGGTCACGCACGGCTCTTCGTCCGTGAAGCGACCGGTGATGTCCGGCAAGTCCTGAAAACCGACGGTTCCCTGCTGATTTTGCCGGAAATTGTTCAGCCCTTTTTGCTTCCAATTGGGCAGCCAGGCACTCGTCTTCGGGATCGTGCCGTCGTCGTTCACGTTGGTGATCGAATACGCGTGCTGGTTCCAAATCGAGCGCGACGAAGTCCAGCGATCGAGTCGATCGCGCAGCACGCGAATACCCGGGCGCCCGACGGCGAGGTTCGGATTCGTGGCGCGACAAACCTTGTCGCCGCCGTTCAAGGACGGAGCGCAGGTCAAGCCGCAATCTTGGAGTGCTTTCCCTGCGCAACAGTCGTTGTCGCTGGCACAGCGACAGAAACCAGCCGTGCACGCGCTGCCGGGCAAGCAACCCGAGTCGTCGTCACAGTGCACGCCAGAGTCCAGCGGATCGACATATGGCGTGCCGCGCGTCGAATTGATCGGGCAGGCCGGACTCTGCACGTTCGAGTTGACGACGAGCTCGGTGTTTTGGTCCTTGTCGACATCGGCGACGACCGGGCTTTCGTACCAAGTGCCCGAGGTGCGGTAGCTCGAGAACAAAACATCCCCTGTTTTTCCGTTGTAAACCCGCAAAAAGCACTCGTCCGCGTAGATCGCTTCGGCTTGACCATCGCCGTCGAAATCGAAAATCGAAGCGCCGGTTTGGCGCGAAGACGCATCCTGCGACGGCTTCGACCAGCGTACGTAATTCGATTCGCAACCCGGGCCACCGCCTTTGCAGTCGAAATCGAAGACGCGGAAACGCGTCGCTCCCGCGATGCCAATTTCCGGGAAACCATCGCCGTCGAAGTCGCCGATCGTCGGCGGACCGCCGCTCTCGGTCGTCGCAGTCGTGCCGGGATCGACGTTGGTTTGCACGCTGAGCACGTTCTGGCCGGTGAGCGTGTACACGTTGACTTGGCCGCCATTGGCTTCGGCGTTGACGGCGACGATCTCGGCGATGCCGTCGAGCTGCTTGGGATTGAAGTCCGCCGCGGTCGCGCCAGGCGTGCCGAAATCGGCGATGGCGAAATGGGAGGCTTGCGTGCCGAACCAATTGCCGTTTTGGCTCGTGTATTCGACCTTCCAGCTATTGCCCGTCCACTCCCAATAGTTGATCCCGTTGAAGCCAAAGTGGCTCACGATCTCGACTTTGCCGTCGCCGTCGACGTCACCGAGAATCGGAATGTAGCCGTTGAACGGCAAGGTCGGTGTCGAGGCGATGTCGCCCGCGAGCCGCTGACCCGTGCGACCGTCGTAAACCGATTCACGCAAAATGACTTCGGGGTAGCCGTCGTCGTTCAAGTCGTGAATCGACGGTCCGTCCCAGGCTTGCGCGGAAGAGATGTCCATCGCATCCGTCGAGTTCGCCCACATCAACTTGAAGGTGTTGTCTTCCCACTTGTACGCGACCAAGCCCTTGTCGTTGCGACGCGCGACGATGTCGATGTCGCCGTCACCGTCCAGATCGCCGAGCGCGGGAGCGGCCGAAGCGCGCAGCGGATTCGCCGGATCCTCGATCGTCAGCAAGAGCTGGCAGGTCTGTCCGCTCAAAATACGTAGGACGCCGTATTTTCCGGGCGCGGTGGCCGGGTTCACCGTGCCGTCCGTGCCGTTGTAGGTGATGATCACGATCTCCGCAGAAGCGCCAGAATCGACGCCCGTGTCGGCGACGAGCGGCGACACGAGCACGTTCGGCGAATCCGGATGCGGATCGGTCGCGGCGGGTCCGGTCCATTCGCATTGCACGGCGGGCGCGAACACGCCGGGCTTGATGTTGGACAAGCACGGAATGCCCGGTGGCACCGCGCTCGGGATGCAGACCGGCGTCGCCATTTGATCTTGGCGACAAGTTTGGTCGCAGCAATATGTGTCGTTCTGACAATCAGCTTGCGTCGCGCAAGTGCCTTCGACCTTGCCGCACTTGTTATTGATCGTGCAGATATACGTGCTCGGATCCGTGCAGCCCGCGATCGCCGCGCAGCAATCGGAATTTTGCATGCAGTCGACGAGTGTCTCTTGCGGCACGCTGGCGTCGGGCAGTGGCGGCGCGCCGTCGCCCGAAGGCCCGCCGTCGCCCAGCGCGAGCGAGCCGGATATGCCGACCAAGCTGCCGCCCGAACCATTGCCTCCAATGCTCGATGCGCCACCGGAACCGACGTGGCCGCCACCGCCGTTCCCGGTGCCCGCTGAGCACGACGCAATCACCCCGACGACCAATCCCGAAAGCCCGAGCGCGCACCAATTCGGCGACTTCATCGCTTCAATTTACGGGAAACCAGCTTGCGCTTTCTCCTCAATCGGATGGCCGTTCACCAGGGTCGTCGTACGCTGCTTGCGCAGCTCGGAGATCGAAATCCCCGAGCACCGACATGTGGGGGGATAGATGCTACGGTCGAGCAGCGTGAGAACGACAGAGCGACGGGGGATTGGCAAGCGAGTTCGGGGAGCGGTCATCGCGCTGTGCGTCGTGCCGCTGCTGACCGCGTGCGCGCCGGCGTACGGGGGTGCGGTGTTGATCGCAGTGGTTGGAATCGGCGCGCTCACCTCACACTGCTACGACTATCTGGATGTGAGCGTCTTCGACGAGCACGGGCGAAAGACTTGCGCCGCGACCGTCACTGCGCAGAACCGCAGCGACGAATTCGAGCTCAAATCCTGCTACTACGCGCCGCTCACGGACGGCCATTGGACGATCCGCGCCGTGCTACCGGGATACCCGGAGACTACCGCCACCATCGACGTCGATCACGCGAGGGATTGCACGCGACACACCCAAAGCATGGAGCTTACGCTGAACGGCGGGTTGCGCGCGCAGCCCGGGCCTGCGCTCGCGCCGTTGCCGCCACCACCGCCACCGCCGAACAACAGCGCTTCGCCCACAGCGACCAGCCCGGGCGTGCCTCCGGCTTCAGCGGCACCGGCGCCGCCAGCGCCAGCCGCAAATTCCGCTGCGCCCGCTGCACCGCCAGCACCCGCCAATTCGGGCGCTCCGCCCGTGGGCGTGTTCCCTGACCAGCCGGGGCGTTCGAACACAGCGAAATAGTTCAGCCGGTGTGCTCTCGGGCGAGCAAACGGCAACCGTGTGATCGAATTCACGGACCCGTGCATTACAGGTCGTTGGCGAGAGTTTCGACTCATCGCCACTCTAACCCTCGGGCCCGAGAAGATGAGCCAAACCTCGCAGCAAACTCCGGAAGCCGCGCGCGCCAACGGCAACTCGGCGCTGAATGGGTTCGAGCGCACTCGCGACTCGGATGGCCCGGCGTCAGAGAGACCCAAGCGAGCGCGTCGCGTGTTCACGGCGGCGGAGAAGCTTCGCATCTTGCAAGAAGCCGCGAACAGCTCGAAGCGTGGCGAGATTGAAGCACTGCTCCGTCGCGAAGCGATCTACAGCTCTCACCTCGCGGCGTGGCGCAAGCAACTTGCGCTGCGCGGGACGCAAGGGCTCGAAGGGGCGAAGCCCGGTCGCAAGCCGAAGCTCGATGCGCGCGATCATCGAATCCAAGAGCTCGAACGTCGAGTTGAGTTTTTGGAGAGCGAGCTCGGCCGCGTCACCGGCAACACCAACTACGCGAGCAGCGTGCTCACCGTCGGCGAAGCCTGCTGACGAGCGCCAACGCGACCCTCGCGTCGCCTCGCAGAAGCAAGCATCGCTGAAGGCATCTCTTCGCGGCGACGTAGCGCGCTCCTCTGATCGCCGAAATCGAGTGGGGAGTCGAGGTACATTTCGGCCTCAGCAAGTGGTGGTGCGCGTGCGCCGCGCTACGAGCGATTTGGCAAGCGCGAACTATTCCGTGCGCATGCGTCTTGAAACACCGCCGAAGCAGTCCAGATGCGCGCGAAGTTGCTTCAGCTTCGTAGCGAAGAGTGACAACTTGTGACAATTTTTCCCGACCGATCAAATGTTGCAAAAGGGCTTGCTGGATTCGCGTGCGACCCAATAGTTGCACTGTGGATCAGGCCACTTCGACGAGTCCCTCGCCTCCTCAATCGGAGCCGCCTCCAGCAGGCGCCCGTTTCCCCAACTGCCCCGCTTGCGGGCGGGACGACGTACGGCGCTCGCACTCACGTGGCTTGCTGGACAGCCTCGCGCGCACACTCGGATTTCGACCGTACCGCTGCCGCGCTTGTCGAACGCGCTACTTCTCGAGTGAGTGAGCACGCGCGTGATCGCGGCCTCAGCCAGTCGCTCCGGTCTGACGAGCTTCGGCACGGCGACGCATGAAGCGGCGCCAAAAAAACAAGCTGCCGAGAGCCAGCACCGTGCCGAAAACGGCGAGGCCGAGTTGCAGGTCAACGAATTGATTGAGGGCCGTGTCGACAGTCGGTGCGCACGATAGCGACGCCTGCAACGGCTTGAAAAACCAACTGACCATGCGCGGCCCAAACACGACGGACACGACGAATCCGAGCACCGCTCCCGCGCACGCGATGAGCAGCACCCGCCGCCAAGTGGATTTAACTACGATGACCTCGGTCACGCCCGCGAGTCTAACGACAGCAGCTCCGCGCCGTCGAGCAAATACCGTGTGATCTTGCGGCTCGAGCCGGCCGCCGCTTGCGAGGCCAGAAGCGTGGCATCATAGAAGGCTCGGTGAGTCCGTTCGTTCTTGCGTCGTTGGCTGCGTGGCTGCTCGTAGTCGCGTGTGGTTGGGTGTTTCGTTCGCGCACGTATGCAACGTTTCGCGCTGTCGGTCTCGGCTTACAAGTGCTGTTCGCGAGTGCGCTGTTTCCGCGGGTGCACGGGCTGTGGCCGCTCTTCGTGTATGGGCATGCCGCCGTGTTCGTGCATGCGCTGGCGCTGATTCGGCCACGGCTTCGACCGCTGGCGTATCGCGCGCTGATCAGCATTCCAGGCGCGCTTTTCGGCGCCGGGACGATGCTCGCCCTGCCTTGGGTCTTGCTGG
>DASYCL010000776.1:0-3654 GCA_036500245.1 Polyangiaceae bacterium
CGGTTTTCGAAAGAGAGGCGAGTAATGAGAACTGACCGAACAGGCGCCCGCCGCGCAACTAAACGCGCGAGCGGCCAAGCCCTGCAACTCGCGCAGCGCCAAAAACAAGCGCAAAAATCCGCGCGAGCGGCCAAGCCCTGCAACTCGCGCAGCGCCAAAAAACACCCAAGTCTCAGTACTCAATAGCCGTTCGGGTGCTTTTCGAACCAGCGCCAGGCGCTCTGGATCACCTGCGCCACGTCCGTGCGCTTGGCGACCCAGCCAAGCTCGCGCGCGATCTTGCTGGCGTCCGCGTAGAGCTCGGGGGGATCGCCCGGACGGCGCGGCCCGATTTCAACGCGGAAATCCCGCTGCACGACGCGACGCGCGGCCTCGACGATTTCCTTCACGCTATAGCCGCGGCCGATGCCGAGGTTGTAGACGAGTTGTTTGCCCGGCTCGAGCGCGGCCGCGACCAGCACATGCGCTTCGACCAAATCCTCGACGTGAATGTAGTCGCGAATGCAGGTGCCGTCGGCCGTCGGGTAGTCTTCGCCGAAGATCGTGATTTTTTCGCGCTTGCCGAGCGCGGCCTGCAAAATCACTGGGATCAAGTGCGTCTCCGGTTCGTGATCTTCACCGACCGAGCCGTCGTCCGAGCAGCCGGCGACGTTGAAATAGCGAAGCGCGGCAAACGCGAAGTCCTTGTTGCTGGCCGCGTAGTCGAACAGCATGCGTTCGCAAAATAGCTTCGACCAACCGTATGGATTGATCGGGCGCTGCGGCGTGTCCTCGCGAATCGGCATGCTCGCGGGCTCGCCGTAAGTCGCACAAGTCGAGCTGAAAACCATGCGTTTGATTTTCACCGCGTCGATGGCTTGCAGCAAGCTGAGCGTACCGCGCGTGTTGTTATCGTAATAGAGATTCGGCTCGTTCACCGATTCGCCGACGTAGGCGAACGCAGCAAAGTGCATCACGCATTCGATTTGGTGCTTCTCGAGCGCGAGCTTCAGGCGCTCGGTGTCGCGCACGTCGAGCTCGATCAGTGGCACTCCGTCCGGCAGTGATTCGCGATGCCCGCGGCTGAAATTATCGAGCGCGATCGGGCGGTGTCCAGCGCGCGCCAGGCAACGCACGGCGTGCGATCCGATGTATCCAGAACCTCCGGTGACGAGCACGTTCATGCGCGAAAAGCTCGTCGATCCGCGCGCTGGACGCGAGCGGTTTTTCGCTTACGGCCCGAAAGGGCTCAGTCCCGATTGGACAGCCCCGCGCCGATCGACTCCGACTCCGCGTCGGACGCTGCCGGCACGGACGAGAGCGCCGCGGCGTCCGAGATGCGCCGCACTTCGTGCAACAGCGAGTGATCGATCGTGATCACGCCGGGCTCCGATTTCGCGTCGATCATGTCGACGAAGCGCACGTTGTAGTGCACGTCTTCACGATTGTAGAACTGGCGTGCGTGCACGGTCTCGGCGATCGTGTCGTCGTGTGCGGTGAGGCTCGCGATGAAGCCCGTGATCTTCGTCATGTCGCTGTCCGGACCGAGCCCTTGAATCGGGCTGCGCTCGTCGAGCACATGAATCAGATTCCACGCCAGGCTGAGCACCGGCATATTCGGGCGCTCGAGTTCGAGCGGATAGCCGCGCCGCGATTGTTGGCCTTCCGCGGTTGTCTCGTCTTTGACGACGCTGAACTTCATGGTCGCGTCGCTGAGCGAACCGCGACGTTGATTCGCCAAGCGAAACTCGAGCACCGGGCGCCCATTGCGCACGTGCACGATCAACTTGTCGCTGAAGGCGATGCGCGCGGTCGGGCGCGAGAACTTCGCGAACACGATGCCGGTGCCGAGCGCCATCGCCATCATGCCGACGAACGCCTCGAGCGTGACCAAAACGTGCGCATAGGTCGTCGCGGGCGACATCCCGCCGTAGCCGATCGTCGCGTACGTCTGCACGCTGAACCAAAATGCGTCCGCGAACGAGCCCGGCCGCGCGTTGGCAATGGAGTTCCCGCCGAGCCAGTAAAGGAACGCGAATACGGCGTTGGTCCCGGAGTAGACCAGAAAGAACACGCCGAGCAGCCGCTGCCAGGTAATCGCGAGCAGATAGTGATAAGCGTCGTTGAACCAGCGTTGATCGAGGTTCTTCGATTCGAAGCGGTTCCGCCCGACTCCAGCTGGGATGCGGCTTTCCACTGACGAACCGCTCGGAGCTTTGCTCGGTGTTTGATTCACGGCCCGCGAGCGTACACCGAGCGAACTTCGCGAGAATAGCGCGCGCTTCAACCCGGGCTGATCGCGGGCAAGAAGGCGAAGTAGACGGCGGCCAAAATCAAGGCGAACGCCACGCCGTCGTTCCAGCGCATGCGCTCGCCCAGCCAAAGCAGCGAAAATCCGACGAACACCACGAGCATGATCACCTCTTGGGCGACTTCGGGAAACCGGAGGTGGCCGTACCAAGCCGTGGTCATGAACAGATTGCTGCCGACGAGCAGCAAGATCGTGCGCACGAACGAACGGCTAGCGCGGCGCCTCGCGTGCGACAATGCTCCTGCAGCGAAATGACGAGCCACGAAGAACTCGATTGCCCGCACGGCGCGCGCTGTGGTGGCTGTTTTTTTTTGGGGGTGCCTTATCCGGAAGAGCTCGTCAAAAAACAAGGCTTGGTGCGGCGCGCTTTCGAGCGCTACGAAGAGCACGCTGCGCTCGCGATCGACGCAGTCGCCGGCGCTTCGCGCACGGTCGCCTATCGCGTGCGCGGCAAACTCGTGTGTGACGAAGACGGCGCGGTCGGCCTCTTCGCCCGCGATTCGCACGATGTCGTGGACATCCCCGAGTGCCGCGTGCTCGCTCCCGCGCTCTCGCGCGTCGCGGCCGCGGCGCGAAAGCTCCTAGCAAGCGCGGCCACGTCGCTCGACGGCCTCGATTTGCGGCTCGTCGATCGGGGCGTACTCGTCACGTTGATCGCGCGCCGCGGGACGCCCAGCACGCTGCTCGCCGCGTTCTCGTTGGCACTCTGCGCCGAGAGCAGCGAAGTCGTCGGTGTCGCCGCGAGCTTCCGCGACCCGCGTGCGGCGAAGTTGCTCGGCACGGGTCACGTCGTGCTTTTCGGCAATGACGTCGAAGCGCATCACTTGTCGAGCACCGCTCCGTATCACTTCGCCGCGCACGGCGCGTTCACGCAAGTGCACCTCGGCCAAGCCGAACGCGCACATCGCGCGATCGAAGCCGAGCTCCGCAAACGCGACGCGCGACGCGTGCTCGAGCTGTACGCGGGCTCGGCCGCGCTCTCGCTTCGCCTCGCTGCGGCCGGCTTCGAGCTCACCGCGGTCGAAGCCTATGGACCCGCGCTCGCGCACGCAGAACGCGCCGCGCGCGCACAAAATCTGCGGCTCACCACGATCAGCGCGCGCTCCGAAGACGCCACGCAAGAGCTCGCGCGGCAGAACGCGCGTTTCGACGCGGTGATCGTCAACCCGCCGCGGCGCGGCTTGTCGCGCGAGGTGCGGCGAGCACTGGCCGAACTCGCGCCGCGCGTCATCGTCTATATGTCGTGCGATCCGGCGACATTGGCTCGCGATTTGTCGCACCTCGGCGTGCTCGGTTTCGCGGCAGGCGTGATTTCGCCATTCGACATGATCCCGCATAGCGACGCAGTCGAGTGTCTCGTCGCG
>DASYCL010000777.1:0-3881 GCA_036500245.1 Polyangiaceae bacterium
CCGCTTTGGGCTCTGCGCTCTTTGAGCGCGCACGCACGCGCGGCGGACGACAACGAGCTCGGTCAACGCGTGGACGAACGCTTGTTCGAGCTCGCTGATCGCCCCCTCGACAAAGCCACGCTCGCGCTGCGCGCAGCTGAAGCCGCCGCGCGCGCGAACCGATCGGAAGACACCAAACGACTCCTGGTCGCCGCGCTCACCCAAGTGCCCCAGCACATGGTCGTGCTCACCACGCTAGCGGAGGTGCTCGAGGCGAGCGAAGAGTACCGCGCGGCCGCCGAAGCACTCGAGCGCGCGGCACAAGCCAGTACGGTTAGTGCGCATCAAGTGAGCGCTTGGCATCAAGCGGCAGTGCTCTGGCTAGACAAAGCGCGAGACGCCGAGCGCGGCCGGGTTGCACTCGAGCGCGCGGTCGAGCTCGACGTGGGTCACGAAGACGCGGTCGTCCGTCTGCAATCGTTGTATGTCGCGACCGGGGAGCGCCAAAAACTCGCCAGCTTGCTCGAACGCCGGCTCGAGCAAACGAACGATCCAGAGGAGCGCGTTGCGATCGAGGTCACGCGCGGCCGCGCGCTCGCCGAAGTGGGCGAAAAAGCGGCGGCGAAGGCGGCGCTCGCCGCTGCGCTCGATGCCAATCCCGATCACGCCGAAGCGCTCGAAGCCTTTGCCGAGATCTGCCTCGACGAAGGCGATTGGTCGGCGGGTGAGCAAGCCTTGATCCGGCTCGCGCGGCACATGATCGAGCCGCAGCGCCAAGCGCAGATCTACCGCCGCTTGGGCGAGCTCTACGACACATCGCTGCCGAATCCCGAACGTGCCGAGCTCGCCTACAAGGAAGTCTTGAAGCGCGACCCGGACGACGCCGACGCGGTCGCGCGCTTGGTGCTCGTCTACGGCCGCATGGGGGACAAGGCGACCGCGCTGTCCATGCAATCCGATTTGCTCGCGCGCGCGAAGACCCCAGAAGAAAAGCGCGACCGCACGATCGCGCTCGCCATCGTCGAGGAGCAAATCGTCGGCGATCGCAAACGCGCCGAAGCGACTTTCGATAAGGCCCGCAAGGAATGGCCGTATGACAGCGCCGTGCTGCGCGCCCTCGCAGAATTCCAGCGTCGCGGCGGCGAAACGCGCGCAACCCAAGTGCTGCTCGATCGCGCCGCGACGGACGCGCGCCGCGCGCTCGCGACCGGCCGCTTCGAAGCGGGTTTCTTCGAAATTTTGACGACCGTCGCTGAGCTCAAGAATGCGGGCGACGCCGCGCTCGTAGCGCGTTCCACGCTGGCCGCGCTGCACGGCGAAGAAGTCGCGGTACCGGCGGCAGGTCCGGTCGCCGGCGATGCGCGGCTCGACGAATTGCTCGCGCCGGAGCTCGTGAGTCCCGCCCTGCGCTCGCTTTTACGCAAGAGCGGCGATCTGCTGGATGTCGCCTACCCGGTCGACTTGCGCGCGCTGCGGGCCGCACCACTGCCAACCGGTTCGGCCGCGTTCACGAGTTATGTGCAGCAGGTCGCCGTTGCGTTCGGCATTCGCGGACTCGAAGTATTTGCCTCGGGTGCACTCGGTCCGGTGTGCGTTCCGGTCAGCACCGCGCCGCCGCAAATCGTATTCGGCCAAGCCTTGCTCGACAGCAGCGACGACGCAGCCCGCTATTTCTTGCTCATCCGCTGCTTGAAGATCCTGCAAGCCAACGCTGCCGCACTTTCGCGGACGGCCCCGATCGAGATCTGGCCCGTGATCGCGGCGTATCTCGCGCTTTTCGCCCCGAATTGGCAGCCTCAGGGGGTCGACGCCAAGAAATTCGCAGACGCACAGAAGCGCCTCCAAGCCGTAGTTCAGCGCCGGCTCGACGACGACGTACCGGTGCTCGCGCTCGAAGTGATCGGCGCGATCGGCAATCGCGCGACGCTGGTCGGCACGTCCGTGCATCAATGGGGCAACCGCACCGCGCTGCTCTCTGCCGGTTCGCTGGTTGCCTCGCTTCGTGGCGTCGCGCTCGCCGCCGGACACACCGCGGGACCTCCCGCCGAGGGCCCCGAGCGCGTGAAATGGATCGTGCGTAATCCCGAAGCGCGCGATCTTGCGACGTTCAGCGTGAGCGAACAGTACGTCGAAGCGCGCACACGCTTAGGGCTCTCACGCTAACGTACTTCGAAGGCGACCGGTTCGCTGCTCGCGCCGTCGCTCGCCGCCACGCGCACCCGATGCGCGCCTGGAGTCAGCCGCCATGGCAACCGAAACGGCGCGCGCAACGTCGCCAGCCGACGGTCGTCGACGTAAAAAGTCAGCGAGTCGGCATTGGCGCGCGCTTCGAGCACGATTTCCTGCTCCTGACGCAGCGCCGGATCCAGCACGAATTGCGCATTTTCTGCGGGGAACGACAGTTTCGGCGCGCGCTCCTCGCTGTCGCTCGGCGCAGCTGGGCAGCGCGGCGAAAATTCGCGGGGCGCGAGCGGACGTCCGGCTTGGCGCGCAAAATTCTCGTACTCAGCGGGGTAGCGCTCGAACACGCGCTCGCTCGTAAGACGACAATTCGGGCCGGCGCGTAGCCCATCGTCGGGATCCAAATGCACGCGTTCATGCATGTCGCACGAGGCTTGCGGCGCGCGTCCAACGAGAAACCATTCGCGTCGATGATGCGGGCACGACGCGCTAGCAAGCTGCCCGCTGAGCTCGCAAATCTCGGCCGGCTCGAGCCCGCTGTAGTCGACCAATGGTGCCGGCGAACGCCCGCGCATCGCCGCGAGCATCACTTCGTGAAAGAGCGGGCCCGCGCCGGTGACACCCGTCGAGCCGGTCATCGGCGTCCCGTCGAAGTTGCCGGCCCAAACCGCAACCGTCACTTCGTGACTGAACCCGATCGTCCAGTTGTCGCGAAAGCCTTTCGAAGTGCCGGTTTTCGCTGCAACCGGAAACGGAAACGCGAGCGCGCCGCCAACGCCGAACTCAGCCGAGCGCGACAGATCATCGGATAAAATTTCGGTCAAAAGCGCCGCGATACGCGGCTCGATTACCGGTTCTGCGCTCGGCGCTTCGCGCGTCAGCTCGCTGCCCGTGCCGAGTCGAGCGCGCGTGTAGTAGCTAAGCGGTAGGAATTTGCCGCCGCGAGCGAGCATCGAATACGCCTGCGCGAGCTCGCTCAGCTTGACCTCGCCGTCCCCGAGCGCGAGCGCGACACCGTAGTATGCCGCGCTGTTCTCGAGCGAATTGAAGCCCGCGCGATGCAAGAGCTCGAGCAGATGCTCGGGGCCGACCCGCGAGGCGGTGTAGATCGCCGGAACATTCAGCGAGTTTTGCAGCGCTTCGCGTAGGCGCACTGGGCCGTGAAAACGGCCGTCGTAATTTTTCGGAGAATAGTCCCCCTCGGACGTGGGTAAATGCAGCTCGAGATCGGGCAAGAGTGTCGCCGGAGTCATGCCCAAGCGCGTCATTGCCTCGGCATAAACAAAGGGCTTCAGCGCCGAGCCGGGCTGGCGCAACGCGCGTACACCGTCATTTTGGCCGAGCGAGCGTTGCGCCAAAAAATCGGGCGATCCGAGGTATGCGAGCACCTGGCCGGTCGCATTGTCGACGACGATGACCGACAGCACGCTCGCGCCGTACGCCGTGACGTCGCGCGCCGCCCGCCGCCCGAGCTCGGCAACTTCGCGCTGCAAATTCGAATCGATCGTGGTGCTCACGCTCTCGAGCGGTTCGCCGCGCAGTTCCGGCGCGAGCGCACCAGTCATAAGGCCTTGCACCAAGTGTTCACTGCCGCCTTCGGTCAGTCCGCGCTGAAGCCGTAGCGGTTCGAGTCTTGCGTCCCGTACCGCGTCGCTGGTCGCAAATCCTTGGCTCAGCATCCGCGCGAGCACGCGCTCGCGGCGCAAGAGCACGCGCCGAGT
>DASYCL010000778.1:0-1812 GCA_036500245.1 Polyangiaceae bacterium
AAGCGATCCTTTTCGTCGAAGTTGCGCTCGCACACGATGAACGAAAGCGCGCCCAGCACCCGGCCGCGGGTGATCAGCGGAACGCTCAGTGCAGAGCGAGCGCCAAGCGCACGCAACGTGTCGAGGTGCTGCGCGTCGCGCGCGATTTCGTCGAGGCGGCTTGCGGGAAAGTCGCGCAGCAAGATCGATTTGCCTTCGAGCAGCACCGCGGACACGCCGCTCAGCGTCGGGCCGCGCACCGGATAGCGACGAATCAAGGCTCGAGCGAGCTCGTCGCTTTGCGGCGCGCGACCGCTGACCGCGACTCGATCGAAGGTTTCGCCATGGTCATCGTCGTTCAAGAGGTCGACGACGCAAAAGTCCGCGAACGCTGCGACCGCCAGCGCCGTCAATTTTGCGACGATCGCGCGCAGCTCGAGTGACTCGGCGAGCAACGCCGCAGCGTCCGCCAAGAGCTGTTCGGAGCCGGCGCGCGCGCCAGGTTCGGCTTCATGGGGATTGGCCGACGCCGACATTTTGGAGCAGTGTATCGATAGTGCGCCGCTCGGTTACTGTGGCATTTTTGTGCTAGATTTGTAGCGATTTTGCGGGGATTTAGCGGCCTTCCGAGCGCAGGATCGACGGCAGCGGCATTTTTGGTCGCGGACATCCGACCATCGATGCTCGGTGAATGGGTTCAGAAGGCCTGATGAAACTGGCGAGCGAGCTCGATCTGCTCGTGCGCCCCATGGCCGGCGTCGAGCGCGGTCAGTGCGTTGCGTAGAGCGCACGACATAGCCCAACCAATGAGTCGTTCGCGATCGACGGCGAGGTCGCGGCTGAGCTTCGTCGCAAGGTCGTGCGCTGCCATCGTGCGAGTCTCTCGGCTCAGGCACTGGAGCGCGAATTGGCCCGCGTCCAGCGCGGGATCGCCGACTAGCGGCTTCGGATCGATCAATAACCACGGCTCACGTTCCGCAGCCAGTACGTTCTCCAAGTGCAAATCGTGATTGACCAACACTTCGTTGACGCTCGGCGCGCACAATAGCTTCGACGCGGCGAGCGCATCAGTCGCGAAGTCTGCTCGGAAATGATCGGCGTGCCGCTCGAGACCCGACGAAAGCTCTAGGGCCCAAGTCTCTGCAAGCGCAATCGACGACCGAAACGGGTGGGGTTCTGTTACTTGGCGCCACAGTCTCCGCAGCAGCTTGCAGCCGATCGCGACGATTTCCGAATCTGCCGTGCACGCGCCGAGTGGCGTGCCTGGCGCAACGTGCTCGAGTAGGAGAGCGCCCGTTTCGTGGTCGATTGCTTCGAGTCGAACGGCGCCTTGGCCTCGATAGTGTTCGAGCGCGTCGGCCTCGTGCTGGTTGTGTTCGTACAGAAACGGAAGCTTGAGCACGACCCTGCCGCCGTTCGGGCGGCGCGCAAACAAGACCAAGGCATTCGTACTATTTTCGTAGGCTGGCCCGAGTTCGAGCTGCCATTTTCGAGCCACCTCGAGCGCTATCGTTGGGACGCGATCGAGCCAAGCTTGCCCGCGCTCGCCGAACCAAACTGGGATTGAGCGGCGGAGCTGCGTTGGAAGCGAGACGAGTGTCGCGTCTGGGGTCGACATGTCGAACCGAAGTGTAGCTAGTGCATAGTTGAAGCTAGGCGGAGCGTCTAGTTTTGCCGTCGGTCGACCGCGCACGAGACCGGGAAAAAAAGCGCGAAAGAGACGAACGCGTGAACACGGCAAATCACGCCGATTGGCACACGCGTTGCAAATTCATAGTCGTGAGGTCGGATGCTCCACGAAACGACGGACGAAAATAGCGAACGACGAGTGTG
>DASYCL010000779.1:0-1582 GCA_036500245.1 Polyangiaceae bacterium
ACATCCATAAGGGCATCGGCGGTGTCGATCGCCGCTACCGCTTGGACCGCGTGATCGAGCTCCTCACGAGTTTGTCCCCGGATCTCGCGCTTTTGCAAGAAGTGTCGGAAGACATGCCGCGCTCGCACTTTCACGACCAGCCGAGCGCGCTCGCGGAGGCGCTCGGGATGCCGCACGTCGCGTTCGGGCCGGAGCACCGCTTTCGCATGGGCGGCTACGGCAATGCGATCTTGAGCCGTTGGCCGCTCACTGACATCAGCCGCGTCGATCTCACGATCGGCACGCGCAAGAAGCGCGGCGCGATCACGGCGCGCGCGCACGTGCAAGCGCCACACGGGCACACGCGTAGCCTCGTGATCATCAATATGCACCTCGGGCTCGCGGGCTCCGAGCGCGGGCTGCAGCTCGAGCGATTTTTGGGCTCGCACCCGTTCGCGCATTTGCAGCGCCGCACGCCCGTCGTGCTGGGCGGCGATTTGAACGACGTGTGGGGCTCGCTCGGTCCACGCTATTTGCAACCGGCCGGGTTTGGTCGCGCGGGAACCTTGATCAATACGTTTCCCGCCGCGCTCCCGATGCGACCGCTCGACGGCGTGTTCGTGCGCGGCGATCTGCGCGCACGCCACGCTAGTGTCCCGCGCACGAAATTGGCCAAACAAGCGTCGGATCACCTGCCGCTGATTGCGGATCTGGATTTGACGAACCTGGAATGAGGTTCCGCGGTGCGGTATCGCAGCTAGCGGCTTGACGACGCCGAGCGCCGCACGTCTGCTTACGCCGACCAAACATCAACCCGAGCGAACGACCATGTCCAAATCCGCACTGACTTCGCGTCCCGAATGGCAAGCCCTGAGCGCTCACTACGAAGCGACCAAGAATCAACATTTGCGCGAGCTGTTCGCCTCCGACCCGCAGCGCGCCGAACGCTTTCACGCGGACGCGCTCGACATTCACCTCGACTACTCGAAAAACCGGATCACGGACGAGACCGTGAAGTTGCTCTTGGCGCTGACCGACGCCGTCTCCTTGCGCCAAAAGATCGACGCGATGTTCGCCGGTGAAAAGATCAACACGACGGAGAATCGCGCGGTCTTGCACACAGCGTTACGCGCGCCGAAGGGCGCTTCGATCTTGGTCGACGGCAAGAACGTCGTGCCCGAGGTGCACGCGGTGCTCGACAAGATGGCGGCCTTCGCCGAGCGCGTGCGGAGCGGCGCGTGGAAGGGCCACACGGGCAAGGCGATCAGGAACGTGGTCAACATCGGCATTGGCGGCTCGGATTTGGGGCCGTACATGGCGACCGAGGCGCTGCGCTTTTACAGCGCGCGAAACCTCACCTTCCGCTTCGTTTCGAACGTGGACGCGACGGACTTCGCCGAAGCGACCCACGATCTCGATCCCGAAGAGACGCTCTTCATCGTCTGCTCCAAGACGTTCACAACGCTCGAAACGCTCGGCAACGCGAAGACGGCGCGACAGTGGTCGCTCGCGAAATTGAAGGATCCCGCGGCCGTCAAAAAGCATTTCGTCGCCGTGTCGACGAACGCCGAAGAGGTCGCGAAGTTCGGGATCGACACCGAGA
>DASYCL010000780.1:0-4815 GCA_036500245.1 Polyangiaceae bacterium
TCAAGACGGGATCGAAGGCGCCGAGCGCGTCTTGTTCGATCCAAATTGCGAAGCGACGAACGGCTCCGTCGCGCTCGATTGGTACTATCCGTCGCAAGACGGCCGTTTACTCGCCTATGGCGCAAGCATCGACGGCAGCGAGGACAGCGTGCTTCGCATCCGAGATGTCGACACGGGCGCCGATCTGCCGGACGTCATCCCGCGTACGCGCCACGCCTCCGTAGCTTGGTCCAAAGAAGGCGACCGCTTTTACTACACGCGCTATCCGAGTGACGCGCCCGCCGGCGAAGAGCGCTACCGGCGTCGCGTCTTCGTGCACGTGCTCGGTCAAGATCCGGCGCTCGACGCGCTGGTGTTCGGCGCCGATTCGCAGCTAACCGATCATCCGAACGTGAGCATTTCGGAAGCTGGCCGTTGGCTCGTCGTGCACGTGCACAAAAGTTGGGGCGTGAGCGAAGCGTACCTCGCAGACGCCACGCAAAGCCCGCCCACGTTTCGCCGCATCACTCCGGAGCTCCCGCACTCCTACGAAGTGACGGCTCACGCTGACGCGCTTTACATTCTGACCAATGAAGGAGCCCCGCGCTTCGCGCTATACGGCGCGAATCCGGCCGCAGCCGAGCGCGAAGGTTGGCACCTCATCTTGCCTGAGCACAAAAGTGACGTGCTCGCTCACTTCAGCGTCTGTCAGCGACAAATCTTCGCCGGCTTCATGCACGGCGCTGCTTCACGCTTGGAACGATTTTCACTTGGCGGCGCGAGCCTCGGTGCAATCGAGTTGCCGACGGTCGGCACGAGCGACGGATTTTCGGCGCTCGAAGCTGGAGCCGAGATTTTTTGGGGGTTTGAATCCTTCGCGACACCGCCCGCTGTGTATTCGCAGAATCTCGTTTCGGGCGAAGTCCGACTCTGGCGCACGGCGAGCTCCGACTTCGACGCTTCGATCTATGCCGTCAGGCTGCGCGCGGCGCGCTCGAAAGACGGCACCCTGATTCCCTATCAGCTCGTGCACCTTCGTGATGCGAAGCTCGACTCCGCGGACAATCCCACGCTCCTCTACGGCTACGGCGGGTTCAACGTCAGTTTGCTGCCGCGATTTTCGCGCGCCAACCTCTGCTTCGTCGAGCGCGGCGGCATCTATGTACAAGCCAATCTGCGCGGCGGCGGTGAGTTCGGCGAGGCATGGCACGAAGCCGGACAACTCGCGTCGAAGCAAAACACCTTCGACGACTTTCGCGCCGTCGCCGAGGATTTGATTCGGGCATGCGTCACGAGTCCTGAACGGCTCGCCATCCATGGTCGCTCGAACGGCGGGCTCTTGGTCGCAGCCGCGATCACTCAATATCCCGAGCTGTTTCGGGCGGCGATCTGCGGCGTTCCGCTCACGGACATGCTCCGCTACGAACGCTTTCTGATCGCTAAGCTCTGGATCGCCGAATACGGCTCGGCGAGCGACCGCGCGCAATTCGAATTCTTGTTCGCCTATTCGCCGTATCATCGAATCCGCAAGGGCAGACTGTATCCGGCTGTCCTTTTGACAACCGCCGAAAGCGATACGCGCGTCGCTCCCCTCCACGCGCGTAAATTCGCAGCGGCGCTTGGCTCGGCCACCGATTCATCATGGCCGATCCTGCTCCGTACCGAGGTTCGCGCGGGGCATGGCGCGGGTACGCCAGTGTCGAAATCGGTCGCCGAATGGGCGGACATCCACGCTTTTCTTTGCGCCACGCTCGGCCTCACCCCTCTGTGAACGAGGCCACGGTAGGGCTCCCCAAGAGCGCCTGAAGGGTGCTAGCGTGATGGATCTGTCCGAGGTGGTATCTCATGAAGCTCGAGTACCAAGCGCTGCTCGCCGCGCTCGCGCTAGGCGGGTCGATCCCGAGTTGTGTCGTCAGTGAGAGGCCCGCAGATAGCGCACCGCCGGTTTCTGCCGCTCCTGCCACCGCCCGGTCAGTTGCCACGACGCCCGCCGCGCCCATCGCTGCCGCACCTCCGCCAACCAATTCCCCCTATTCGCGTTCCTTAGTCGAAACTCCCAAACCTGCGGCCGCGCCGGCCGCCACAGCTCCTGCTACAACGACGCCATGAGTACCGCCAAAGAGATCATGAGCATGGTCGGCGAACGCCTCGCCGCCAACAAGGAAGCAGCCGCGGCCATTGGAGCCGTCTACAAATTCGTGCTCGACGGTGACGGCGGCGGCACTTGGATCATGAATCTGAAAGACAACGTCGGCGTCACGTCGGGAGACGGCAATGCGGACTGCACGCTGAGCTTGTCCGCGGAAAATGGCGTCGCATTGTTCGAAGGCACGGTCAGCGGCGAGCAGTTGTTCTTCAGCAATCAGCTACGTGTCGAAGGCGACATGAGCCTCGCGCTGCGCTTGCAGAGTTTGCTCGCCATCGTCCGCTAAGATCATGACGGGACCAAAAAAGAACCCGGACTTGGCAGGGACTTGGCCGCTCTTCGACGAAGGCAAGCAGCGGCCATTTCCGGGCGATCCGAAACAAACACTCTCTTCTTCTTCGCCCGACGAGAAACAGCTCGCTGCGCTCGACAAGCGCGACGAGTTCGTCGACAGCCCCGCGAGCGTCGAAAAGGTCGCGAAGCGCGCGCGAGAATCGCTGCCACCGATCGCCCCGGAATGGATGCGCGCGGCGCGAGCACTCGGGGATTGGCTCGAGGCACGCATTCAAGCCGGCAGTGTCGACGCCGTCGAACAGGCCGCGATCGCGCGCGCTTGGGCCGCGTGGTCAATCGGCGGCGCGAGCGAAGCGCATATCTTGCGGGTGGCGCACCTCGTCGGCCGAGCACACAGCGCGATTCGCGACACGCCTCGGCAATCGAATCAACTTCAGGCCGCATACCAAGCTTGCGCGGGCGTCCTGCACAGTAGTTTGCCCGGCGGCATTCGCGAGCGCATGCCATTCGAGCGCGCGCTCTACATCGTGCGCAAACTGCACGACGAAGCCGATCACTGGGCCGCCATCGTCGACGGCACGGCCGAGCTCCTCGGTTGGAAAGACTACGCGCGCGTGCACGCCGCGTCGGTCGTGCGCGCGGTGATCGAGCGAGGCCGCTAGAAAAATGGTCCGCGCGCGCGACGCGACCAGCGACGGCTCGGGCAATCCCACGGTGGTATTCTTCGGCCTGTTCGGCTCTTGGACGCACATGGCCGCGCGCAAAGTATTTGGTCCGAGCGCCTCATTCCGCGAATGCACCACGATTTCGCGAGTCTTCGAAGCCGTCGTCAATCGCAGCGCGGCGTTTGGCGTTGTGCCGATCGAAAACTCGACCGAGGGCGGCGTCAATCAGACGGTCGACGAGTTGATCGACCGAAGTTTGCGCATTCACGCGGAAATCGTGCTCGAAATCGCGCAATGTCTGATGGGGCAAGCGCGCGACTTGTCCGGCATCGAGCGCGTCGCTTCGCACCCGCAAGGGCTCGCGCAATGCCGCCACTGGCTCGCCGAGCATCTGCCCAACGCCGAACAGATCGCGAGTCTGTCGACAACATCGGCTGCGCGTGATGCGACGCTCGATCCCCAGCTCGCCGCGATCTCGAGCCCGCTTGCCGCCGAGCTCAACGGACTTCGCATTATCAGCGAGAACATTCAGGACAACGCCGAGAACGCGACGCGCTTCATCGTGATTGCAGAAAGCGACGGCGCGCGCACCGGCAAAGACAAGACTAGCTTGGTCTTCTCGACCGCACACACTCGTGGCGCGCTACGAAACGCACTCGAGGCGTTCGACGCCGCTGGGCTCAACTTGACGCGGATCGAATCGCGCCCCGCACCCGGCCGACGTTGGGAATACGTTTTTCTGACCGACCTCGAAGGTCACCGCGAAGACCCCGAAGTCGCCGAAGCAGTGCGCGAGCTCGAATCGCGCTGCTCGATGGTGCGAGTACTCGGGAGCTACCCGCGCGCAACTTAGTCAACTGGGCGCAATTCCGGCGGATTTCGCCATGTAGGCCGGTGTAGACACTAGTGCGTAAATAAGCTATCTTCATTAAGTGGTTCAGCATCGAGCACTCGAGGGCAGCGAGGACACCGCGGCCGATAGCGGCCTTCGCGCGCGAGCGATCGCAGGCTACGCGCTGCGCGATGGCCAACTCGAGCACAAGCTGACGAAGTCGCCGCTGGTGCTTGGTCGTGGCTCGGGCGCTGACATCGTGCTTGCCGGGCCGCTCGTGTCGCGCCGACACGCCGAGCTCAGCGATACGACACACGGCTGGGTCGTGAGCGATCTCGAAAGCCGCAATGGCGTATTCGTGAACGGCCACCGCATCACCGTACCGGTCGTGCTCGAGGCCGGCGACAGCTTGGCCGTCGGAGACAGCACCTTCGTGCTCGTCACGCTCGAGGAGCAGGAGCTGCGCGGCAGCGCCACGATGTCGGACATTCGGGCCATCCGCGAAGTGAACCGAGTTCCGCTCGACTCGTACACCAGCGAAGAAGTCTCGGTCGCGACGCGACGCGCGGACGCGCTACAGCTTTTGGGCGGCGTGGTCGACAAAGCGCTCGCGCTCGGCCGCGGTGAAGAAGCCGAGCATTTGATCGGCAATCATCTGGTCGCGGCGCTGAGCGACGCCAACGCGGCTCGCCCGGTCGCGCCCGAGGTAGCGCGCGCCGCTGCGCAATATGCAGTCAAGCTCGCGCTCGCCACCAACAAGCCCGCGTGGATCGATTTCACTTTTCGGCTCTACGCCGCGCTCGGCAGCATCATGCCGCTCCCAGTCGTAGATGAGCTCTACACCGTGCTCCGTCGCGTGCGCGGTGTCGACCGCGATCTGCTGCGGGCCTACACCGAGC
>DASYCL010000781.1:0-7621 GCA_036500245.1 Polyangiaceae bacterium
ATCAGTAGCTTTGTTTTATTTCCGGGCATCTGGCCCGAGTCCTTCGCGCGCGCTTGGGCGCGAAAAGAGCGGAGAGGCCAGACAAGCAGGCAGGTCCCATTTCTGGCGTTCATCACATCTTTTCTGTTCCTTCGCGCCCAAGCGCGCGCGAAGGCCGACCGTCGAATGCCCAGGAAATAATACAAAGCCATCCAGTTCGCGCGGCTGATCACGGTTCTAAAAAGATGGGCGATCCCCACGAGAACTGACCGAACAGGCGCGAGTCGCGTCGCTCGTCGCGCGAGCGGCCAAGCGCTTTGGTACGCGCAGGGCCAGAACACCAGGTCCCACTCTGCCCCCGGCGACAGCCGGATCCTGAGACAATTTGCCGTCGCGAAGTGCCGATAAATTCCGGCATTTGCTCAGTCTGCTATTGGCACGGCGCGTGAACTCAGCGAGCGTTCGTTGCCGCCGAGTTCTCGAGTTCGGCCGCGCCCCGAAGGAGGCCCTCAATGCCATCCGTGCAAAAGATTCTCGTGCCCGTCGATCTGTCACCGAGCTCGAACAAGGCATTGGCCGAGGCGCGCGCGTTCGCCGAAGCGTTCGGCGCGAGCATCGACCTCTTGTACGTCTGGTCCGTGCCCACGCTGATTGCGCCGGAAGCCGTGATCGCCGGCGTCGGCATCAACGAGCAGCCGCTGTTCGATTGGATCCGCCACAACGCGACCACCGAGCTCGCGAAATTCCAAGCCAACGCCGAGCACGACGGCATCAACGTGCACGATTCGATCTGCGAACCGGGAGATCCCGCCACCTCGATCGTCGAACACGCAAAGAGCGGCCACTACGATCTAGTCGTGATGGGCACGCATGGAAGGACCGGGCTTTCGCACGTAATCCTCGGCAGCGTGACCGAAAAGGTCGTGCGCCGCGCGCCCTGCCCGGTGCTCACCGTCCGCACGTCCGATTGAGCTCACGGCCCACGCCTCGCGCTTCGCCTACATCGGATCCGCGCGCCGAATCCCCTAGGTTTGTCGAGCGCGGGCCTTCGCACTAAACTCGTCGGTTGCGGCATGTGCCGCGTTTGATCGATCGAGGCTTCACGGCATGCGGCGCGCGCGACAATTCGAGCACTGGTTGATTCGTTCTGGGTTTTTGTTGGGGTGCTCCTGTGCGGCCCTCGGCGGCACAGAAACCGTCGCGCACGCACAAGGTTCGAGCAACCCGAGCAACGCGGATCCGGAAGCGCTGAAGCTCGCGCGCGATCAATTCAACCAAGCGCTGTCGCTGCAAACCGGCGGCGATTGGGCCGGCGCGCTCGCGCTGCTCAAAGAAGTCGCGGCCGTCAAACCGACCCCGCAAGTGCGCTTCAACATCGCGATCTGCGAAGAGCAACTCGGCCGCTTAGTCGCCGCGCTGGGCGACTACGAGCTCGCTGCCTCGGACGCGCAAGCTCAAAAAGCCGATCAAGTCGGGCAAGAAGTCGACGCGCGGCTGGAAGCCTTGAAGGCGCGCGTGCCGCGCGTCGTCGTCCAGCGCGGTGACGGCGCGGACTCCGCGACGATCTCGCTCGACGGCGTCTCGCTCGGCGATTCGGTGCTCAATCAACCGATGCCGGCCGATCCCGGCCCGCACGTGGTCGAAGCCAAAGCCGCGGGGTTTCTCCCATTCAAAGAATCGTTTCGCGTCGCCGAACAGCAAACCGCGACGATCTTGGTGAAGCTCGAGCCCGAACCCACGCCGCTGCAACCGAACCCGCCCCCCGCTGCGCGCCCCACGCAGCAAAGCGCGCGCACGATCGGCTTCGTCGTCGGCGGTGTCGGCATCGCCAGCCTGATCGGCTCCGGCGCGATGTTCCTCTTGCGCCAAAACACGATCAGCTCGCTCGACAAGCAATGCGGCCCGAACCGCGACGCCTGCCCCGACAGCGAACGCAGCACCGTCGACCGCGGCAAACTCTACACCACCCTCGGGGACGTCACGCTCGCCGTCGGCGCAGTCGGCCTCGGTGTCGGTGCCGCGCTCGTGATTGCGGGCGGGCATTCGCCGGAACAAGCGAGTCTATCCGTCGCGCCAGGCGCTGCAAACGCGAACGCGGGTGCTACTTTGTTGGGGTGGTTCTAGGGTTGGTTGGTTTTTATCTGAGCTGACAGGGCCTTGCTGGCTTTGGGATTTTTTGGCCCTGCGCGGGTTGTAGCGTTTGGCCGCTCGCGCATCGAGCAACGCGGCGGGTGCCTGTTCGGTCAGACTCTCGTTGGGGTGTGGCTGCATTCCAAAACCGTGATCAGCCGCGCGAATCTGAAGGTTTGTTTTATTTCCGTGCATGCGGCTGACAGCCTTCGCGCGCGCCCCGGCGCGAAGGAGGAGAGACGAGAAGTGACGGACACTCTCGTTCTTTTCGCTCCCGAGCGCGCGCGAAGGCTAGGGGCTCGCCTGCCCGGAAATAAACAACGCTACTGATTCGCCGGGCTGATCACGGTTTTCGACAGAAGGGCGGCCACGTTAGAACTGACCGAACAGGCGCCTGTCGCGCATCCAGAAGCGCGAGCGGCCAAACGCCACAACCCGCTCAGGGCCAAGAAAAAACCGAAGCTGAAACGGACTAGCGAGCCCTGCGCAAGCTCAAAACCCAGCTCTAAAACCCCGGATTCCGGATCGGAGACACAAAGGTATTGCGAGGCTTCGGCGCCGGCGTGTTCTCGGCAGGCTTGCTCGGCTTAGTGCCGTGATGCGCGTGCGGCACGCCCTGACGCGATACAGGCGGCGCGACCGATTCGCTCGGTGCCGGCGGCAAGGGGTCGCTCGGGTTGACTGCGGGCTCACTGCTGACGCTCGGGGTGAGCGGCGGTTCTGCGACCGTGATCGCGGTCGGCACGGCAGGCTGCGAGCTCACGGTCGTCGGCTGTGGCGTCGGGCGGCGACTCAAGAGCAATGCGACGATCGCGCCCACCGCGACGACCAGCGCCGCGGAGAGTCCCATGCTGACCACGCTGCGCCGCGGCGCGCGACGGCTATTGCGATCGAGCGCGATCGCTTCGCGCGTCGTCGCGCCGGGTAGCGAGGTTTGGCCCTCTGCGCTCGGCGTCATTTCGCGATTCGAGACCAAACCTTCGAGCACCGTGGGCGCTTCGTCCGGTACGCCATCGTCGGCCATGCGCGGCACGGATTTGCCGGCTTCGCGCCGATCCGCGGCTTCGAGCGCGCCTTTGATCGCCACTTTGCGCTTCTCCAACCGATCCGGCAAAAGCGAGCGCAAAAACTCGGCGACTTCTTCGTCCGTGCTCGGGCGCATCGACGGCGGCAGCGCGCGCGTGAGCCCAATCAGCATGTCGTTCGCGGTGGGGTAGCGCTTGGATGCGTCTTTCGCGAGCGCTTGCATCACTACCGCTTCGAGCCCCGCGGGATAACCCGGCACGATCGAACTCGGTGGCGTGACGAGCTCGTCCGAGCTGATCCGGCGAATCGTCTGAGCTTGATCGTCGCCGCGAAACGGGTGCGTGCCCGTGGTCATCATGTAAAGCAAGATGCCCATCGCGAAGACGTCCGTTCGCCGGTCGATGCGCTCACCGCGGAGTTGCTCCGGCGACATGTACGCGATCTTGCCTTTGAGCTGGCCGGCTTCGGTTTCGTTCGACGCGCGGCTGGTGGCTTTGGCGACGCCGAAGTCCACGACTTTGACCACTCCTTCGTAGGTCAAGAGCACGTTTTGCGGCGACACGTCGCGATGCACCAAGCCCACCAAGGTGCCGTTTTCATCGCGCAATTCGTGCGCGGCGTGCAGGCCGCGGCAAGCTTGCGCAGCGATGCTGACGGCGATCGCGAGCGGGATGCCGCCGCGCGTGGCCGCGTATTTCATGATGATATTGAGCGGCTCGCCGTCCACCCATTCCATCACCAGATACAGAATGCGGTCGACCTCGCCGAGATCCATGATCTCGATCACGTGCGGGTGACGAACCTGCGAGGCCAAAGAGGCCTCGTCGAGAAACATGCGCTCGAAATGCAGGTCGTCGACCAAGCCGGGCAGCATGGTTTTGATCGCGACCATCTTCTGAAACCCGCGCGTGCCACGGAGGCGCGCGGCCCACACGCTCGCCATGCCGCCCTTGGCAATGGGCAGCAGGAGCTCGTAGCGCCCGAGCACCTGGCCGGGAGAGAGGTCGTCGAGCATGAGTTTTTTAAGTCACGCGACCCTACCATAGCTCCCCCGCCCGGGCGCTGCTCCAAACCCCCAGAAAACAGCTGGGAACTCGACTCCGGACGCGAGCTCGACGGTGGCTAAAGGTACGACTTACACACTCAATGTGTGCGTGCTTGTTCGCCAGCGAACACGCGCACTCCGTCGCCTTCCGGCAGTTGACGAAGCGCCAGCACGGCCCGCGTATCTGCCGAAGCGGCCACGACCGGCGAAGCCGTGGTCAGAATCCATTGCGCGGCCGGAAGCGCCTCGGTCAGCGCGGACAAGAGCTTTTGCTCGCTCTGCGCATCTTGATGCAGATCCACTTCGTCGATCGCGATCACGCCTTCGGCTTCGCGCGGATCCTGATCCGGATAGGCGGCCCAGAGCGTGCGCACGCCGAGCGCGGCAAAGGCCACGAGGTGACGCACGCGCGTCGGCAATGCGTCGAACGCGATCGCTCGGCCATGCGCCGGCGCAGTGAAGACGGGCTCGAAAGAAAATGGATCCAAGCCGCGATAAGAAAAGCCGCCGAGTTTGGCCAAAACATCGACCGCGCTTTGCATGGCTTCCCCCAGCAAATCGAAGCGACGCTCCGCGGTTTCGTTCGGCGCGGAGAGCGCGGACGCGATCGCCGCGTAAGCCAAGGCTTGCTTGGTTTCGCGCGCGAGATCGGCGCGCGTCGCGTCGTCCGCGCTCGAGCTCGAGCGCACGTCGTAACGAGCGATGGTGCGCGCGGGCGCGCTGAACGCGATCGGATTGCGCGAAAACCAGCGCGTGCTCGGCACCAATAAAAACGCGAACCCGCCTTCGCTAGCCACGCGATCGAACAAGGCTTGCTCGCGGCGGCGAAGCACCTCGATTTCGTCGCTCGCGGAGAGCCGTGTGTTTGGGCTGGCGACGGAGAGTGCGTGCGGGCGCGCGGGTTCGTCTTGACCGAGCGCCCAATCGCAGGCGCAAAACGGCGGCGGCGCGTTTTCGCGCGGCTCGCTGCGATTCGGTTGCGCGACGCAATGACCCGGGCGCGTGCTGGCGATCGCGGCGAGCACGGTGCTCTTGCCGGTGCCACCGCCGCCGTGAATCACGGTCACCGCGCGCGCTTCGCCGTTCTCGTCGGCGAACGGCAATGCCAATTCCTCGAACGGCCCAATTCCGACCAAGACTGCGCGGAGCAGCTTCATCCGAGGAGTGGAGAGTACTCTTCGTTGAAATTGGACGCTAGTGCTTGGGTGAGAGCTCGGGTCTGGATGTTGTGGCGCTGCGCGAGCCGGGATGGTTTGGCGCTGCGCGCGCACAGCGCGTGGCCGCTCGCGCGACTGGCCGCGCGACTTGCGCCTGTTCGGTCAGTTCTCGTGGGGGGTCCGCCGACATTCGAAATCCGTGATCAGCCCGGCGAATCAGGAGCGTTATTTTATTTCTGACCATTCATCACATCTCTGGGATGTTTTTGGGCCCTACGTAAGAATCAGCGCGTGGCCGCTCGCGCATCTAGCGCGCGACTTGCGCCTGTTCGGTCAGTTCTCGTGGGGGTCCGCCGACATTCGAAATCCGTGATCAGCCCGGCGAATCAGGAGCGTTGTTTTATTTCTGACCATTCATCACATCTCTGGGATGTTTTTGGGCCCTACGTAAGAATCAGCGCGTGGCCGCTCGCGCGACTGGACGCGCGACTTGCGCCTGTTCGGTCAGTTCTCGTGGGGGGTCCGCCGACATTCGAAATCCGTGATCAGCCCGGCGAATCAGGAGCGCTATTTTATTTCCGTGCAACTGGCCCGAGCCCTTCGCGCGCGCTGGGGCGCGAAAGAGAGACAAGACGGAATAGCCAGATCTCGCCTCTCTTTCGCGCCGGAGCGCGCGCAAAGGCTGGCAGTCGCATGCACGGAAAATAATACAAAGCCAGCGGGTTCGCGCGGCTGATCACGGTTTTGGAATGACGGGTGGCCACATTAGAACTGACCGAACAGGCGCCAGTCGCGTCGCTCGACGCGCGAGCGGCCAAGCGCTGATTCTTACGTAGGGCCCAAAAACATCCCAGGGACCTGACCGAACAGGCGCAACTCGCGTCGCTCGACGCGCGAGCGGCCAAGCGCTGATTCCTACGTAGGGCCCAAAAACATCAGACAGGATGAACAGAGCTCAAGTTCCAAGCCAAGCTCTCGCATCCTAAGCTAGTCATACGAGCCATGGAGATCCGCACCGAAGTCGAAATCGCAGCGCCCGCGGCCCAGGTTTGGCACGCCCTCACCGATTTCGCGGACTACCACGAGTGGAACCCGTTCATCACTCACATCTCCGGTGAGCTGCGTGAAGGTGAAACACTGACCGTGTGCCTGAGCTTGCCCGAAGGCAGTGATCACGAGCTCCGCCCCGAACTGCTCCGCTGCCAAACGAACGAAGAGCTGCGCTGGCGCGGGCATCTGTTATTTCCCGGCTTGTTCGACGGCGAGCATTTCTTTCGCCTGCAGGAACTGGCACCGAACCGCACGCGCTTCGTACACGGCGAGAACTTCAGCGGCATCTTCGTGCGCTTCGCCGGGCGGACGATCACGCGCGCAGCGCGTGGCTTCGTGTACATGAATCAAGCGCTGAAAAAGCGGGTCGAAGCCGGAGCCTGATCGAGCTGGGGCGGCGCAGACGTATAGTGATCGCCGGCCAAAGAACCCCGTTTTGGGGTCGGGGCCCCAAAACCTGAGGCTGGGGCCCTGTTGAATTCACTTCAGCGGGCGGGAGCGGGGCTCCCGGTGATAACATGCGGCGCTCAATGGGCATCCGGCGCATCCTGGTTCCGATCGACTACTCCGACAATTCCAAGGCGGCTTTGGCGTACGCCGCCGAACTCGCGGTCGTGTTCGGCGCATCGCTCGATGTCGTGCACGTCTGGGATCGGCCTACATACGTCACCGACGCGGTGATGGTGCAAAGGCCCGGCGAAGGCCATAAACCGATCGGCGAATTGATCCGCGAAAACGCCCAGCACGACATGGACGAGTTCATCGGTGGGATCACGCTACCGAGCGGTGTCGCGGCGAAAACGCGACTCTTATCCGGCGATCCGGCGGGCACGCTCGTCGCCGAGCTGAAAAAAGCCGAGCACGATTTGGTCGTGCTCAGCACGCACGGGCGCACCGGGGTCGCGCATCTCCTGCTCGGCAGCATCGCCGAGAAGCTGGTCCGACTTTCACCGGTTCCGGTGCTCACGGTGCCACTTCCCGGGCGCGGATAGTGGTAGAAGCGGTGAACTTGCCAATGGCCGAGGCCCAAGGGAGCGGAGATCTCCGGGGCATTTTGGGGCGGTTTCGCACCGCTGGAGTGATTGCCTAGTGAACGGACCACTAGTATTGTCCCGCGTTCCCGTGACGAAGGAACTGCCCGCCCACTGCGTATCTCGTCACGTCGTGCGTGTTCGATTCGGTGAAACGGATCTGATGGGCATCGTCCACCACGGCACGTACATCTCGTATTTCG
>DASYCL010000782.1:0-10382 GCA_036500245.1 Polyangiaceae bacterium
TCCCGTCAGCGGGAAAGCCGAGCGTGCCCTGCAGCTCGGCGAGCTCCAAAGTGAGCGCCACGAACGCGCTCGGATTTTGCGGCAACGCCGCGAGATACAAGCCCCACGCAGTTCGATACGGCCCGAGCGCTCGCTTGGGAAAACCGGCGCCGATGAACGCGCTACCCGCTCGTCGATAGTGCTCTGCCGCGACTTCGTATTGCTTCAACTTGCGCGCCAGCTCGGCGGTGCGATGTTGCAGCCACGGCGCGCCGGGCATGAGCTCGGAAGCGCGTCGATACGCCTCGAGCGCTGGTGCGTCCTTTCCGGCGCTGGCGAAGTGTTTGGCTTCGGTCGTCAATCGTTCGACTCGGGCTTGAATGGTTTCGTTCGGTTTGGGCGGGGATTGGGGCACGCTAGACTCAAGAGCAGGCCGCGTGCCGTGCTCTCGAACCGCTCGAATCGAGCAAAAACACGGCAAATTCGCAATTTGTCCGAGTCTCGCGTTGAGCTCTCGGCTCGAAACGAGAATGTCTATCGTCTCAGCTTGGGAACGAGTTAGCGTCGCGGCGTGCGCTGGTTCGAGCAACGTCGCGGAACGATGCGGCGCGGTGTCGCCGCCCTCGCGCTGTGTGTGTGTGCTGTGAGCGCCGCGCTCGTCGCGCGCAAAACGCTCTCGCGCGCGCACGCGGCGCCGCATGTTCTCGCGGCAGTGAACGCGGAGCCAGTCGATCCGATCGATGCCGCGCGCGCTCGACTCGCCGAGTTCGAGCGACAGCGCCGGCAAGCCACCGATTTCGCGCACCTGCCTCCGGCGAATCTCACTCACGGCGCGGATCCGTACGCGCTCGCCCGGCTCGACGTCGACCATTTCGTGGGCGTGCTACGTGGCGCGTCGATGCTCGTCGTGCTCGACCGCAATTTGCGTGAGCTCGCTCGCAGCCCAGTGCCCAGCTCAGCCGTTGCGGTCGCCGTGACGCGCGCGGACGAATTTTGGGTTGGGGGTGAGCTCTCGCCGTCGCTCACACGCTATCGCTTCGACGGTCAACACTTGGCTCGGCTCGAGAGCCGCAATGTGCCGAAAATCTTCGGCCTGCGTGCGCTCAGCGCCGGCCCCGGCAACACGCTTTACGCGCTCGATGTCCACGACGGTCTCCTGCTCACGCTACGCCCGCGCGGAAACGCAGATTTCGACGTCAGCTCGCGCGTCGTCGGGCACGGCCCCATTTCGCTGCGGCGCGTCGGTTCATTTCTGATCGTGAACGCGCTCTTGGATCACGCGCTCGTCGTCTATCGCTCGAACGCGCGCGGCGACATCGAGACCGAGCGCGCGCGCATCGTTCACAACGGCCCAATCTGGGGTTTCGACGCCGCGCTCACCGCGCAAGGCGAGCTCGCCTTGTCCGCGACCGGCGTCGAAGATCACCCGCTCGATCGCGGCGACGGCTCGTTCGGCAATATCGACTCGTTCGCATTCCAATATCTCTTACCAAAATCCGGCGATCCGAAATTGCTTTGGAGCGCGAACACGTCCGAGCTCGGCGTGGTGACGCCGAAAGCGCCGCTGCTTCGCCTCGACGGTGACGCTGCGGATTTGTTCGTCGCTGGCTACGGCAGCGATCGCGCCGTCGAATTCGCGTTCGACGTGCACGCATCTGTGTCACCCACTGCGACGATCGAGCCGTTTTCTCCTGGCGCCAGCGCCGCGCTCGAGCTCGGTCCCGGAAAATTCGGCTTCGCCGATCCGCTGCTCGACGCTTGGCTGCTTCGTCAAACGAGCGATCCGCTCGATCCAAAAATTCAAATGCGTCCCGTCGAAGTCGAGTCGGCGCCGCGCGCATCGAAAGACGAACGCATCGGCGAAGCATTGTTCTTCACCACGCTGATGGCGCCGAGCAACTCGAGCGAAGGCAAACACAGTCGCTTCACCTGCGAAACGTGTCACTTCGAAGGCTACGTCGATGGTCGCGTGCACCACACCGGCCGTGGCGACGTGCGCGCCTCGACCAAACCGCTGCGCGGCCTGTTCAACAATCGCCCGCACTTCTCGCGCGCGCTCGACGCCGATCTGGCGACTGTCGCGCATCACGAATTTCGCGTCGCCGGCCTCGGCAGCGGCAAAGATCCCTGGTTCAGCCTGCGCGTCGCCGATTTTCCGTGGCTCGCCGCGCTCGGCGCGAGCGACGATGAGCTCGACCCGGAAGCACTGCGCCGCGATTTGATGGCCTTTTTGATGGGCTTTTCGCACACCGAGAATCCCGCCGTCGCGGCGCGCACGAACTTCAACGACGGCGAACGGCGCGGCGCCGCGCTGTTCCGCGATCACTGCTCGCGCTGCCATGCTGCGCGCTTGCAAACCGACGTGCCCGCGAGCGCCGTGCCGTTCGAGGCTTGGGAAGCCGCGATTTTTTCGCGCGAAGGCCCGATTGTCTGGGCCAGCGCCGAATACCAAAAAACCGGCGTCACGCCGTACGTGCACGAGCTCGGCGCGCGCACGCCGTCGCTGCGCCGCCTGTACGCCAAGTGGCCGCACTTCACGAACGGCTCCGCCGACAGCGTCGCGGTCGTGCTTGCCCGTGCGCGCTTCGACGGCACACGTTTCTTCCACGACAACGCGCCCCCGGATCCGTCGCTCACAGCGCTGTCCGAAAGCGAAGCGCGCGATCTCGGCTCATTCCTCGACCTTTTGTGATTTTATTTTTTTGATGGTCACGCGTGACGGCGCGCGCCGACCCAGCCTTCGGCGTCGGGTTACGGTTGCACCGAAGCCGGCTGAGCGTCGCCCACCGGATCAACTGCCGAAATCACCGCCACTTGGATCTCGAGACGGCGCGCCGAACTGATCGGCGCGCCGTCGAATTCGACGATGTGAAAGCGATCGAAGACGCGCACGCCGGTCGTTTTCACCTGCGATCCGACGATCTGCACGCGCTGTTGAAACAGCGCCTGCGCGAGCGCCAAGAGCAGCCCCGAGCGATCGCCGGTTTCGACTTCGAGCGTGCCGAACACGCCGTCTTCGCCCTCGATGAAGCGAACCACGGTTTCCGAAGCGGAAGGCGTCGCGGGCGGGCGCGTGCTCGACTCGGCGCGTTTACGCTCGACTTTGCCCTCGAGCAAACCGATCAACGTGGTGCGCAGCAGATCGATTTCTTCTTTGCTGACGTGCAGCTTGCGAGCTTCCGGCTTTTCGTGGCGTACCCAAAATACGTCCACCGCATCGTTCACGCGCTTGTCGACGCGGCGCGTATAAGCTTCGGCTTCGATTACGTCGAGCCCGCACAACACCAGCGCCGCGCTGATCGTCGCGAGCAGCCCAGGGCGATCGTCGGCCACGACGCAAATCGCCGAGCCTGGCACGCGACTCGAAAAAAAACTCCCGACGTTTGCCGGCGCCGACTCGCGCTCGCGCGCGATCTTCGCGTGCGCGCCGATCGCGGTGACGTCGAAATTTCGACGGTAGCTTTCGGGCAAAGACGCCGCAAAGCTGTGCACGTCGGCGGATTCATCGGAGGAAGTCGACACGGGCTGAGCCTAGCGCGAGGAAAAGGCGGGCGCCTTTCAATCCTGTTTCAGGTCGGTGTTGTGACGCTACTTCGAGCTTTTGGCCGGCGCGGGCGCCCCGAATGGAAAGCCTGGAATTTGCGGGAAGCCAGAAGGGAGCGCGCTCGGAAACGTCTTCGGCAGTGGCGGAAAAGTGCTCGGCAATGGTGGCAGTCTGCTCGGCAGCGGAAATGGGAACGGGAAGCCCGACGGTTTGCCGGCATCGGCACCAGGCGGCGCTCCGGCATCCGCGGGGTGAGGCGCAGTTGGTGACGTCGGAACCGTGGGCACTCCGTTCGGTGTCGTCGGCACAGGTCGACCGGGAGTGACCGTCGTTGCCGGAGTGCCCGGCACTCGAGGTTCTGTCGCGCCACCCGTATCGACGAGCGCGCTCACGGTCGTCGCCGGTGCAGTCGGATCGACCGCCACGGTTGTCGGCTGCGTCGTCGTGTCCGATTGCTGTTGCTCATAGAACACCGCCGCGAGCACGCCGCCGCCGATCAATAAAATCCCGACGATGCTGAGTGAAATCCAAAGCCCGGCACGCGAGCGACGGCGCATGGTCGGCTGCGCGAGCGGAGGGCCGAAAGCCGGCGCGGTCGGCATGTAACCGAGATTGTCTTGCGGCAGCGCGCTCGCGCTCTGGCGCAACGCTTCGCGCACGTCAGAGTCCGAGACCTCTTGCGTGCTGCCTTTCGAATCGAGCGTGGCCTGCTCGGGCGCCGCTGGCGGCAACGTCTTCGGCACCGCGCGTTCGGCGTGAAACGCCTGCGCCGCGCCGGTTTGCATCGGCGTAGCGGCGGGCGCGACGTGTGGAGACAAGGCCGAAGTCGGTTGCTGCGGCGGCGTGAGCGGCTCGGGGCTCGCGGCAGCCCGGCCTGCTTGGCTCAGCGCGCCGGCAAAATGTGCCAGCGCGAGCCGCATCTCGAGCGCGGTCGCAAAGCGTTGTTCGCGATCGGCCGTAAGCGCGCGATCGACGACCGCAATCAGCCCGGGAGGCAAATTCGGTTCGAGATCCCGGAGCCGCTTCACGTTGTTCGAAACGACCTGCGCGACGATCGTTTCGACGTCATCGCCGTCAGCGGGACGCTTTCCGGTCAGCATCTCGAACAAAATCACGCCGAGCGAATACAAATCGGCGCGATGATCGACGTCATTGGCGGCGAAGAGTTGCTCCGGAGCCATGTACTCGGGCGTGCCCATCACGACGCCAGCGCGCGTGAGCCCTTTTTGATACTCGGTCGCCGCGCGCAGCTTGGCGATGCCGAAATCGATCAGCTTGAGCAGCGGACCACCGGTCGCCGGCACGACGAACACGTTGTCAGGCTTCAAATCGCGGTGCACCACGCCGAGGTGATGCGCCGACTCGAGGCCCGCCAAAATCTGCAACGCGAAATCGATCGCTTGCTCGGGCGGTAATTTCTTGTGGCGATCGAGCGCGGCTTGCAGGGATTCGCCGTGGAGCAGCTCCATCACGAAATACGGCGAGCCGTCCGGCGTTTGATCGACGTCGGTCACGTGTGTCACGTGCACGCTGCGGATGCGCGCCGAAACGCGCGCTTCCTGCAGGAAACGCGAGCCGAGGCCCGGGCGCTTGGCCAGCTCCGAATGCAGGAATTTCAGCGCCACCTGCGTGTCGAGGAATTCGTGATGCGCCTCGTACACCGTGCCCATGCCGCCATCGCCGATCAGGCGCACGATGCGGTATTTGCCGCCGATGACGTCGCCGGGTGAAGGTCTCATGAGCCGAGCACCGCTTTGCCCTGATCCAAAATGCGCGCCGCGAGCGGCACGTTGCGCTCGTACTCGCGCAAGAACGCGAGTGTAAGAGGATCGACGCGATCCACGTAAAGCGTGCCGTTCAAGTGATCGGTTTCGTGTTGCACCACCACCGCGCGAAAGCCGTCCCACACGAAATCGAGTGGCTTGCCCGCGCGATCCAGGGCCTCGACACGCACCTTCCGCGGCCGCGTCACTCGTCCGCGCATGCCTGGCACCGACAAGCAACCTTCATACATTTGAAAACTGTCTTCGGGCGCGAGTGTGCTGCCGCTGCCCACTAACGGCGTGACGCTCGGATTGATCAACACGGTCAGCGGGATCGGTTCGAATTGCGGATAGCGCGGGTTTTGGTTGACCTCGATCACGCACAGCTGGATCGATTCGTACACTTGCGGCGCCGCGAGGCCGGCGCCGTCGGCGTCATGCATCGTTTCGATCATGTCGTCGATCAGGGTTTGAATGCGCGCACCGTCGATTTCACTCGGATCTATCGCATCCGCTTGCCGGCGCAGAACGGGTTCACCCAGCTGAGCAATCTTGCGAATCGCCACGCGCGCATCCTAATTCAAACTTCGCCGCGAGCACGAATCCTCGGCATCGCCGCGGCATTTTTGCTCGCTCAGCGGGGATTCCACGGCACGTCGAAGGCGCCGGCCACGTGATTTTCGTAGCGCGCGAGCACGAACAAGAGATCGCTCAGGCGGTTCAAGTAGACGCTGATTTCGCGGCGGATCGCGGTCGCGCGGCCCGCCGTCAGCGTGCGCCGTTCGGCCCGACGGCACACCGTCCGCGCGCGATGGAGCTCGGCAGCGCTGGCGCTGCCGCCAGGCAACACGAAATTCTTGAGCGGCGCGAGCGGTGCCTCGGCCTCGTCGATCCAGTGTTCGAGCCGCTCGATGTCGCTCGCGTCGAGCAGCCTGATCTTGAGCGAGGCTTCCTTGCCGGCCACGCAGGCGAGCTCGGCGCCGAGCGTGAACAAGTCATTTTGGATCTGTAGGAGTCGCGCATCGGTCTCTGCCGAAACGCCGAGTGCGCGCGCGACGCCCAGGTACGAATTCGCTTCGTCGACCGTGCCGTAGGCTTCGACGCGCGCGTCGTCCTTCGGCAGCCGCGCGCCGCCGAAGAGCCCGGTGTCGCCGGCATCGCCCGTGCGCGTGTAGATTTTCATGCCCGCGAGCGTAGCGCGAGAATCCGCGAGAATCAGCCGAGCGCGGCGCAGATCGCAGCGTAAGCGTCGTTCCAGGCTTGGACGTCCGCCTTGGCGCCGTCGATGAGGCTCAAACCAAATCCTGGTGGCACCGTCGCGTTCTCGTTGTGATTGAAGCGACGGCGCCATGCGACCTTGCCCACGACGCGCACGCGGCGTTCGCTGCGCGGCGGACACAGCTCGACCCAAACTTCGTCGTCTTCCGGCGGCGCGAGCGTGCGCACGTACAAGCCGCCCTCGCTGATGTTGTAGCTGAAGCCGTAGTCGTCTTTCTCGCGGCCGGCGCCGCGGAACGCGACGGTGGTGCCGTAGAGAATGCGCGGGCTCTTTCGGTTGTTGACCGTGCCGCCTTTGAGCTCGTTCGAAGCAAAGAGCACGTTTTCCGGCGGCGCGAACGCGTCGATCACTCCGACGCCGGCGCTCCCTTCGAGCGAGGCGCGGATCGCCTTCAAATCGCGCGGCATCGCGCAGATGATGAAATTTGCCTTGCTGCCCGCGGCACGCGCGCCCGAAATCGTGCTCGCGTAGTCATCGGCGAGCTCGGCGTTGAGCACCGCCAGCGCGATGTCGTCGCGTTGCGCGAAGGTGGCCGCGTCGTCGCGCGTGACGGCGAACGTCACCGCATAGCCGGCATTGCGCAGCACGCGCCCGACGACCGTGCGCCGCGTTTTGTCGCTCTCGGCGACCAACGCCGTGCCGCGACCTGCCGTCGGCGGAGTCGGCGTTTCGCGCGGTAGCGTACGTAAACGCGTGAGCAACGGCCGTGTGCTCGCGACGGGCAGCACGTCATCGGCACCCCAACTAAAGGCATCGCTGAAGCTGAGATCGCTCATCTCGCGCGAGAGCGCGATCATCGGCAAGCGGGCGTGGCGCGCGCTGCTGCGGGTTTGCACGGCCAGTGACTCGGAAGCCTCGGTGTCGAGCAGCATCGCGGCCGCGTCATGCGACTCGAGCCAGCGCCCTGCTTCTTCGGGCGATTCGACGGCATGCAGCGTGAATGCGGCTTGTTCGGCGGCCACCGACAGAGCCATCCGCTCTTCACGGCGAAAGCGGCCGAACGCGAGCATTTCCCGAGTTTCCATGAGCCTTTAGAACGGCCGATTCCGGCGGCTCTAAAGCCCTGGATTCTCATTCCGGCACACACGCCCGAGGCGCACCCGCTGCTTCGAGCATCGGGCACGCCGTCGAGCGGAGCTCACTTCATGCGGAGAAGATCTGTTGGATTTCGCCTTCCATCGCGGATGGCAGGACTTTGCGCGCAAGCGCGAGCTCTTGCACGAGCAAGCTCCGGGCTTGGTCGAGCAAGCGGCGCTCGCCGAAGGACAGATCCTTATCGAACTTGAGGCGATACATGTCGCGGAGAACCTTGGCGATTTCCGACGGCAGCCCGCTCTTGAGCATTTCCGTGTAAGCGCGGAAGCGACGATTCCAAGGCTGCAAGTCGACCGCGACTTCAGGCGCCTTGAGAATGTCCAAAATCTTTTGGGCTTCCTTCTTCTTCATCACGGGACGAAGACCGACGCGCGACGCGGCTTCCGTCGGCACCATCACCTTGAGCCCAGTGTCTCGAATCTTGATCACGTAACAGGGCGTTTTTCGACCGCCGAGGTCGCGGTCCTCCAATTGCTCGACTTCACCGACGCCGTGCGCCGGATGCACTGCCATGTCCCCTGCTTTGAACGTGTGACGAGAAACAACTTCTGTATTCACGAACGAATGCCCTCCTGCATGGGAGCAAAGGTGCGACGGCCACCGAGGCGCGCGCACCCCCGCAGCGCTGTGGCTGGATTCTGCTGATCGAAATCAGCTCCAATCACGGCGCGAAACCCTCCTGCACTCAAGCGAAGGCCCTACTTCTAACCGACCGCCGCAGTGCAGCACGGCGGAGTCCTAGCATTCTATGGGCTCTTTGGTCAATCATGTGGCGCGCGTGAGCTCACGTATAGATCGCGGAAATCCCTAAAGTTTCGGATGGCGAGTCTGCGACAGCTAAGTGAACATGAGTGTTCGTCCTACAGATCCGCACTCACGGTGTCGTATTGGGCGCGCTATTCGGGGGACTGGTTTCGCGTCGGTTCGAGAATTGTAGGAGCTCGCTGACATCGCTGAAAACGGCGGCTTTTAGGCCGCGCATGAGCGGTTCGAGCTCGAGCTCGACGTGTAAAGTGAGTAGTTCCGCGGTCGCGCTGACGCTCGCGTCAGGGTTGAGTTGAAACAGGTGGCCCGCGGAACTCTGAGTTAGCGCAGACCAAGCTGTTGCAAGGCGCCTCGCTGCAATATCCGAATCTGGATTTTGTCCCCAAGTTCCGGCGACGCAGATTGTTGCGACAATTTTGCCACTCCCAATCGGTTTGATGCCGACGCCGAGCGCGACTGCGGATTCGAGCAGCCCGCTCGCGGCGCGCTTCCATTCGTCAGCGAAGGGACCGGGAGCGAGCAATACCGCGGGGTTGTCCGCGGTGAGATCGGGAAGAGTGGACAAGGCCGCGCCGCGCAACGCAGTCGGCGACGCTTTCAGACGGCCTTCGGCGTATGCCTCGGCGATCTTCGCGGGCAAAGGATCGCCGACCGAGACGGCGAGCAGGCGATCGTCGGCAGTGAGCAAGGTTTCGGGGGTTTGGCCAACGACGCCGGTGATGCGCATCAGGTTTGGACGCACCTGCTTCGTCGTGGCGCCGGAGAGCAAGCGATCGGCGAAGAGCTGGCGCGCGTTTGCTGCAACTCCTGCGGGTAACTCGGCGAGGTAGAGCGTCGCGTAGGGGAAGCCCGCGACGGCGCCGTGTTCGAGTTTGCGCAGATCGACGCCGCTCGCTTCGTCGAACGCGTCGAGCCGGCGCGCGGAAATGATTTGCGAAATCGCGCTGCCGAGTTCGGGATCAGCGAATAGCGCGGGCGGTTTGGCGAGCACGAGCCAGCGTAAGCTCGCCGCGGGCACGAAGTCGCTGAGTGGACCCTGGTGCAGCGCGGGCGCTGGCTTTGCGCTCGGAATCGACGTGGGTTTTGCGTGCTGCCGAGCTCCGCATGCGCTCACGAGCGCCGCGAGCCCCAGCGCATGCGAAGCGCAAATCAGACGCCGAAGGCTCTGACGCACGATGCGCGCCGCGTGACCATCAAAACCCACGACTTTAAAAGCGCGACTCAGTCGTCTGAATCGTCGTCATCGTCATCGTCGTCGCCTTCATCGCCGCCGGTGATGGGCGTGTGGCGACTGGCATTGACGAGCTCTTTCAACTCTTTGCCGACTTTGAAGAACGGCAAACGTTTCGCGGGCACCGGCACGGGTTGGCCGGTGCGCGGATTTCGCCCTGCGTAAGGTTTGTAGGGACGAACGGTGAAGCTGCCGTAGCCGCGGATCTCAATGCCTTCGCCACGTTGCAACGCTTCGGTCATTGCGTCGAACACGCAATTGACGACCATTTCCGCTCGGGCCTTGGTCAGCTCTCCTCTGGCGGCAATGGCCTCGATGAGCTCACTTTTGGTCATCTTCGCTCGGCTCCCTCTCGCGCCTAATTGAACTAAGGCTCTTCTCTAACGCCTCAATTGTCAACGCCTTTTCAGGAAAGACGCAGTCCTACGTTGTGCGCTAAGGCAGCACTTCGACGTAGTCCAAGATCCCCGGACGCGAGGCCTGGAAGCGGACTTCCTGGGGTTCAGTCGTCAACGTCACGGGAGCCAACTCGACGAGCTTACAGTCACTCGCTCCCGACTCGATCCGGGCGCTGCGTTCGAAGCCGGCGCCGCTCAAACTGAGCGTGGTCTCGGGGCCGGGATCGCGGACCCAGCTGACCCGAATGGAGTGCGGCTGCGCGTCGAGCGCGGCCAAGGCCAGCGTGACGCCGACCTCGGCCGTGGGCCCGGTCGGGTGGAAGCGAAG
>DASYCL010000783.1:0-3311 GCA_036500245.1 Polyangiaceae bacterium
CGCGCAGCCAGTCGCGCGGGCGGCCAAGCGTTTTGATACGCGCAGCGCCCAGAAAAAAGCTCCCGAGTTAACTTCACCTCATTGGCCTCGAGCCTACGCTCCTGACAACTCATTCAAAGAGCTCGAGCCTGCCCGAGCTACCACCACGTGATCGATCAACGGCACACCTATGAGCTCCCCCGCGGCGCGCACCGCGCGCGTCATGGCGAGATCCTCGGCGCTCGGCGCGGGATCACCGCTCGGGTGATTGTGAATCAAAACGATCGCGCTTGCGCCGTCACGCAGCGCGGGGCCGAGCACGTCGCGCGTGAGCAGCGCGCAACCGTGCAAGCCGCCTTGCGCGATGCGCCGCGCGGACTTCAGCCCGTATCGGCCGTCCAGCGACAAGAGCCAGACTTCTTCGTGCTCCAGCCCGCACAAGCGTGGCCGCGCCCAGCGCACGACTTCATCGAAGCAATCGAAAATTTCGCGCTCTTCCGTCAGCGCTTTCAAAAGCGCGCGCCGGCCGAGTTCGACGGCGGCGGCGACGCGCGTCGCTTTCGCCGGGCCCACACCGCGCCGCGCCAGCGCGTGCGGGCCGAGCCGCGTGATGCCCTCGAGCCCGCCGCATTGGTCGAGCAAATGCGCCGCCGACAGCGCCACCGACTCACCCGCGCTGCCCGTGCCGAGCAAGAGCGTCAGCAAATCCACGTCCGCCAAACCTTGCACGCCGAAGGCGAGCGCGTGTTCTCTCAAATCCGGCATCGTCGCTCGTTCGTCATCGCCCGACGAAGCCGCGCTGCACGAACGATGCCGCCGTAGGTTGGCGCGTTCGTCTTTGATTTTGGGTGCTCCTCAGCGGCGCTGGCCGGCGAAGTGGCGGCGAATGCCGCCGCAAGACGTTCACTCCGCGCGCACGACGTCGCTCGCCACGAGCGCGCGAAGATCCTCGAGCGCCGCGTGCGCCAGCGCTTCGTCCCGCGCATCGAACGTGATCAGCGTCTTATAAGCCGGATCGAACCACTTCGGATACGAACCAATTTCGACGTTTGGGTGGCGCGCGACCACGCCGTCCAAAATCGGCTTCAACAGGACCTCTTCCGTGCGCAAGAACAGCGCGCGGCTGACGAACGGCTCGGGACCGCGCAAAAAAGCGCGCGCGGTTAGCAGTTTGAGCCGAAATAGCGCCGGAATGCCGGGCAGCATCCAAACATTCCGCGTCACCGGCGTCGGCCATTCGACTTCGGGCGAGCTTTTGAGTTCCGAGCCCGCCGGCACGCGCGCCATCAAGAGGTGCGAATCGGTGATGCGCTCGCCGTAAACTCCGTGGAGTAACGCGGCAAGTTTTGGATCTTCGACTAGATCGAGCCCGAACGCGCGCGCGACCGCGGCGATGGTCACATCGTCGTGGGTCGGGCCGACGCCGCCGCTCGTGAACACGACGTCATAGCTCGCGCTGAGCGACGCGATTTCCGTGGCCAAGAGCTCGATCTCGTCCGGCAGCATCACGACGCGTTCGAAACGAATGCCGAGCGCGCGGAGCAGCTTCGCCAATTCCGCGACGTTCGCGTCCGCGACTTTGCCGCTCAAGATCTCGTTGCCGATCACCAGCGCCGCGGCGTTTCGAACGACTTGCTCCGTCATGCTCGGCGCTCTCCGAGCTTCAGGGCAAGACGTCGAGCTCGCGTGTGATCGGGTCGCCGTTGGCGTCGACCGCGAGCAGCTCTTCGACCCGCTTTTCGGCTGAATTCAGCCGCGCCTGCGATGCGCGCGACAAGCGCACGCCTTCTTCGAACAAGCGCAACGACTCTTCCAAATCGAGCTCGCCGCCTTCGAGTCGTTCCACGATCTCGTGCAGTCGCTCGAGCGTGCCTTCGAAGCTCGCGAGCGCTTCGTTCGTGCTGCCGTTCGGTTCGGGAGTTGGCTTTTCGGCTTTCGTGCGGGTCATGGCGCTTCGGGCTTTCGAGCGTCCTCGGTTCCGGGCTCGGCTGCAAGCCTGAGTGAGAACGGTCCGGCGGGCAACGCGGGCAAGAGCAAAACGCCGTCCGGATCCGCAAATGCAGGCAGCGCGAGCCCGTTTGCCGCGATGACCAACGCCGCGCCGCGGAGTGGCTTCGGCGAAGCGGGCGCGACCAGGAGATCGAGCCAGGCGTTGGCGTTGCCGCCAAGCTCCGACGCGGGCTCGGCCGAGCTGAGCGCGAGCGCTGCGGCCTCGCGCACGGCGCTCGAAGCGTCGAGCGTACGCGCCAGCGTGAGCGCGCGCTTCTTGGCCGGTTCCGGCCGCTCTGCGAGCGCGTGCACGATCGCGAGCCGGACCTCGTCGTCGGTTTCGAAGCGGTAGGCGTGTTCGAGCACGCCAAGCGCGCTCGCGGCTTCACTCCGGCCCAAGCCGAGCGCGGCGTGGCTGCGCAAGACCGCGTCGTCGCTCGCGAGCAGATTGAGGATCTTGGGACGCAGCGTGGGCGAATCGCGCAGCGCGAGCGCGCGGGCCGCGAGTGGGGCCGCGAGCCCGCGCGCTTCGAGCAACGCGAAGAGGACGTCGCTTGGGACGAGCTCGGCCGCGCTCGGCGAAGCGAGGCACGACGCGAGCGCGTCGCGGAGTGCCGGGTTCACTTCGGAGGCGAGCCGCGCGGCGAGCGCGCGCGCCACTTGGGGTACGAGCGCATCGCGTGCCACCGCGCGCACTTCGTCGTCGCTCGCGCGCGGCAGAGATTCGGCGAGCGAGCTCGGCGAAAATAGCGCCTTCGCCTGCGCCAGCACGGCACGATCGGCTGGATCGCGCGAGGCGGCGAGCTGGTTCAACGCATGGTTCAAGCCGGAAGGAGTGCGGCCGAGCGCCGCGATTCGCGCCATGCTCGCGCGCACCGCGACGCGCCGCGTGCTCGCGCTGTCGAGCGCGTGACTGAGCGCGGCTTCGGCGTCCGGGCTCGGCGCGAGCGCGAGCGCAAGTGCCGCAGCCGATGACGAAACGCGCGCGCCGAGCGCCCCCCCCAAAAAAGAAAACGCCTCGCGCGTACCCGCGAGCCCGAGCGCGGCGAAAATCGCGGCGCGATCTTCGTCGCCGGCGCGGCGCGCCAGTTGAATCAGTGCTGGCGTGAGCGCGGGCACGCTCGCCGAGCCGGCGAGTTCGAGCGCCGCTTTTCGCGTGTGCTCGTCGTCGAGCAATGGGCGGAGCGCTCGGGCGGCGTCGGGCGCGTGAAATTCGAGCAAAATGCGCGTCGCGGCCAAGCGGAGCTCCGGCGATCGTTCGTGCACGAGCCAGTGGCGCGCGAGCTCGATCGTTTCGGTGACGCCGAATTTCGCGAGCGCCACCGCGGCCTCCGCGCGCACGT
>DASYCL010000784.1:0-2266 GCA_036500245.1 Polyangiaceae bacterium
TCGCAAACCTTGTTCGGTCACGCCGAGCTCGCTTGGGGTGCGTTCGCGATCAGCGGGTTCCTCGGTTTACTCGCCTTCGGCGTCGCGGGCGCATTCGCGAACGGCCGCATTGCGGATCGCGTGCTCGGTCTGCTGAGTGCGCTGCCGCACCGCGGTTTGCGCCTCGTGCTCGGCCGGCGTCGAGTTGCTTTCAGTCACACGGACGACTTGACCGCGCGCTACTTCGCCGCCGATTTTCTGCGCACCACGCTTTTTCCTGGTGTGTTTTTTCTGTGCGGCTGGCTGTGCGAGTCGATCGAAAGCTTTCTGATTCTGCGCTTGCTCGGCGTCGAGTTGAGCTTCTTCACGATCGCGGCCGTCGAAGTCATGCTCTCGTTCTTGAAAAACGTGCTGTTCGTCTTGCCCGCGGGCATCGGCGTGCAAGACGTGGGCTATGTCTCGTGCTTTGCCGCGCTCGGTGTCGCTGATCCGCTCGACACCGGCGCTGCGTTCTCGTTGCTGAAGCGCGGGAAAGAGCTGTTTTGGGCCATGATCGGCTACGGTTTGCTCGCGAGCGAAGCGCGCAGCGCGCTGCCAACCGCGCGCGAACTCGCGCCCTCGCGAAGCCTAGGCGTGGACCCCGCTTGATTTTTGATGGTCACGAAGCGCGGCGAATGGCGGCGCAGCCTTCGGCGTCGCTGACGGCCTTCGCGAAGCGCGAACAAAGTTGAATGCGCAACTGTCAAATCAAGTTGCAGATTCCAACCTCAGAAGGAATTGGGCGTTCTATGATGATTCAACTTCAAAAAGCGAAGTTGCGCGATCAACTTCAAAAAGCGAAGTTGCAGATTCAACTTCAGAAGTCGAATCGAACAGGGCTTCAGTAACGACAGGGCTTCAGTACGACGTGTGCACCGCGTATTGGCCGAGCGCGGTATTCATGCTGAGGAAGCTGAGCGCGCCTTCGCTGCACGAGCCGCTGTTCAAGAACAAGCGGCTGCCGTGCGTGGCATTGGCGGCGAGGTGCGTGTGGCCGGTGACGATGATGTCCACTTCGCGTTCCGCCGCGACGCCCATGGCCCACTTTTGAAACGAGCAGCGCGTGCTGTCGAGCGAGAGCCCGCCGCGCTTTTCGTCGAGCTCGCTGAACAAGCGATAGAGCGCGCCGAGGCCGAGCCGGCGGATCCAACCGCCGAGCCACACGCCGAGCTCCGAAAGCCAACGGCGGCGTTGCACGAGCTCGTCATTCTGGTGGCCGTGCGTGAACAGAATGCGCGAGCCGCCCGTGTGCAAGATCAGCTCATCCGGCGCGGCTTGTACGGCGCCCGCGATCATGTCGTGGTTGCCGTGCACGTAAAGGTAGTTGCTGCGCTCGAAGCGGGCCGCGATTTCCGGGTGTGCCTCGCGCGCGTGGCGCAATTCGGCCGCGGGGTCGCCAGGCAATGCGCCGGTCAAGGTTTCCCAGACGTCACCGAGCAGCACGACCTTCTCGAAGTTCTTTTCGAGGAAGGTGAGGAACTCGAGGAACTCACCGTCGTCATGACCGAAGCTGTCCGCCGCGCCGCCGGTTCCCAGGTGAAGGTCCGAGATGACTGCGATCTCCATGATTCTCCTTGGCTTCACTCCCCGAGGAGTGGGCTCGCAAGAGCAACCTCTGGATATCGGCCGGTTGTTACGGAACCGTGCCGCCCTGGAAAGGCTTGAGAAACTTTACACAAGTAATCCACAGCGAGTCTCTTCCCAATATTCTTGGGGCCCGATTCGCATTCGGCAAGGATCCAGCAGAAATAATGCCGGATTCGCGATCACTGGTTTGACCAGATGGTCTGACCAGTTCGTTATTGCGCGACGAACTCGGCGCCAATGGCGCCTTAGTGTCCGCATTTTTCGGTTCCGTCAGTGACATAAAAGTATCGCTTTTTGGTGATCAAGCCGAAGGCCCACGGACACGGCGGGCCAGGAGACGATCATGAAAATTACCCGTTACGCGGCGCGCTCAGGCGTCGCCCTTCGCGCCCTGAAGCTTTCGGCTATCGGGGCTCTCACGATGTCTGCGGCCGCGCTCGTTGCGTGCGGCGGCTTCGACGATCCGCCGCTTTCCAGCGGGCACGTCGGTGGCAGCACGAGCACGAGTGGCGGCTCGAGCAGCACGACCACGGGCGGTAGCACCACGACCACGGGCACCGCGGGCGACACGACTGGCGTTTCCGGCTCGTTCGCGACGGGCGGCGGCGGCGCGACTGGTACCGCTGGCGATTCCTCGGTCGCCGGCACGACTTCGACCGCG
>DASYCL010000785.1:0-2882 GCA_036500245.1 Polyangiaceae bacterium
AACGACACCGTGAGCCCGAGCAGGGCGGGACCAAACACAGAAGTGGCTACCTTTGACGCTTGCGACATTTCAGGATTCCTCCGCTGACAGGATTCGAAGATGGGACCCGGCTGCCCTTCTACTCGAAGAACGCCAATTGCGTCCGTTTCTTACAGTAGTCCGCTCCCGCGCCGCGACCCAAATTGCACCGCGACGTCGAAGCCCGACCCATGGATATCATTGACTTTTCCTAAGAGCAAGCAGCACAAAGGCCGATTGCCCTTGGATGCTCACCTCTTTCGCGCCAGGGCGCGCGGGGAGGCTTTCAGCCGCATGCACGGAAAATAAAACAAGGCCCCCGACTCGCGCGACTGATCACGGTTTTGGTCAGTAGCCACACCCCAACAAGAGTCTGACCGAACGGGCGCCCGTCGCGCAACCGGACGCGCGAGCGGCCAAACGCCGTACTCGCGTAGCGCCAAGAAATCTAACAGGCGGATCGACACTCCAGTCAGCGGAGCGCGACTCTTGGAACACTAACTACAACCCATGCTGTTGCCGCAGTTGAGGCACTTGTAGCAAGCGCCGTTGCGGACCGTGATGTGACCGCAGCCGTCGCACACCGGCGCGTCGCCCATCATCTCCTCGAGTTGTGCGTCGAGCGCGCCGTGCGCTTCAGCGCTGATCGCGGCTTCTTGGCTGGGCGGCGGCGGAAGCAAGCTCGCCGTCGGAGGCTCGACCGGCACGTGCTTCGGCAGCGTCGGATCTTCGATCGCGACTGCGTCTTCGGCCGGCTTCACTTGCGCGAAGTCGTAACGCTTCAAGTATTCGACGCCGATCACGCGGAAGATGTAGTCCACGATTGACGTCGAGAACTTGATGTTGTCGTGACCAGTCACGACGCCGTGCGGCTCGAAGCGCGTGAACGTGAACTGCTCGACGTAGGTCGAGAGCGGCACGCCGTACTGCAAGCCGACCGATACGGCCATCGCGAAGCAGTTCATCAACGAGCGGAACGCCGCGCCTTCTTTGTGCATGTCGATGAAGATTTCGCCGAGCGTGCCGTCTTCGTATTCGCCGGTGCGCAGGAAGACCTTGTGTCCGCCGACGTGTGCTTCTTGGGTGAAGCCGTGGCGCTTCTTGGGCAAGCGCACGCGCGTGCCTTCCGGGCGCGCCGCGCCTGTCGGGCGCGCCACGACGATTGGAGCCGCGATCTGGGTCTCGGTCTCGTCGCCCTCTTCGTTCTTGTCGTTGCCGGTGTTCAGCGGTTGCGAAGCCTTGCAACCGTCGCGGTAGAGCGCGACGGCTTTGAGCCCGAGTTTCCAGCCCTCTTCGTAGATCTGGCGCACGTCGTCCACTGTCGCGTCGTTCGGCAGATTCACGGTCTTGCTGATCGCGCCGGACAAGAACGGCTGAGCCGCGGCCATCATCTTCACGTGCGACATCGGCGCGAGGAAGCGCTTGCCAGTCTTGCCGCAGCGGTTCGCGCAATCGAACACGGCGTAGTGTTCATCACGCAAATACGGCGCGCCTTCGATCGTCATGCGGCCGATGATGGTTTCGTTCGCTTCCTCGATTTCTTTTTCGGAGAAGCCCAAGTACTTGAGCAAGCTGAAACCCGGCTGCGCGATCTTGTCGGCCGTCACTCCGAGCCGCTCGTACGTATCGCGTCCAACGACCCAAGGCGCGAACGCAAGGCTGAGATCGAACACGCCGGGGAGAGCATTTTCGATCTTGCCGAGCTCTTCGTCAGTCAAGCCGCGTGCTTTGAGCGAGGCGCGGTTCACGTGGGGCGAGCCGAGCAGCGTGTTCGTGCCCGATACGAACGCGACGATTTCGCGGATCTGCGCTTCCGAGTAGCGCAAGCGCTTGAGCGCTTCGGGCACCGATTGATTGACGATCTTGAAGTAGCCGCCACCGGCGAGCTTCTTGAACTTCACGAGCGCGAAATCCGGCTCGATTCCGGTCGTGTCGCAGTCCATCAAGAGGCCGATCGTACCGGTCGGTGCGAGCACGGTGGATTGCGCGTTGCGGTAGCCGTGTTGCTCGCCGAGGCGCACGACGTTGTCCCAGTCTTCGGTCGCCGCGCGCCACAGCGATTCCGGACATTGGTCGCGATTGATCGCGTAGGCTGCGTCTTGGTGCATGCGCATCACGCGCAGCATCGGTTCGCGATTCTTGGCATAGCCCGCGAACGCGCCCTTGGACGACGCCATCTCCGCGCTGCACACGAAAGCATGGCCGCACAAGATCGCGGTCAGCGCGCCCGCGATGCTGCGACCCTTGTCCGAGTCATACGGAATCCCGAGCAGCATCAGCACGGTGCCGAGGTTCGCGTAGCCGAGCCCGAGCGGACGATAGTCGTGCGAGTTCTGCGCGATGTGATCGGTCGGATAGCTCGACAGATCGACCAAGATTTCCTGCGCCAAGAAGAAGACCTCGATCGCGTGGCGATAGCCCGGGATATCGAAGTTGCCTTGCTCGTCCAAGAACTTCGTCAGATTCAGCGACGACAGATTGCAGGCCGTGTCGTCCAGGAACATATACTCGGAGCACGGGTTCGAAGCATTGATCTTCCCCGTATTCGAGCAGGTATGCCACTTGTTGATCGTGCTGTCGTACTGCACGCCGGGATCGGCGCACGACCAGGCCGCTTCCGCGACCGTTTGCCAGAGCTCGGTCGCGTCGAGCGTGTCGATCACTTCGTTCGTGGTGCGCGCGCGCGTTTGCCACTTGCCGCCAGCGAGCGCGGATTTCATGAAATCGTCCGAGACGCGGATCGAGTTGTTCGAGTTCTGGCCGCTGACGGTGTGATACGCCTCGCCGTTGAAATCGCTCTCGTAACCCGCGGCGATTAGGATCTTCGCCTTCTTCTCTTCACGCACCTTCCAGGTGATGAAGCT
>DASYCL010000786.1:0-6199 GCA_036500245.1 Polyangiaceae bacterium
GCTGATCGCGGTTTTGGAATGAGAGGCGAGTAATGAGAACTGACCGGACAGGCGCCCGTCGCGCATCCGGTCGCGCGAGCGGCCAAACGCCATGTACTCGCAGGGCCCAAAAAAACAGGGCAGAGAAGCGATGGACGCTCAGGCTTTAGCATCGTGCCGCAGGGCTTCGAGAAGTGCCGAAATGAGCGGATTTCTCCCAGTTACGGCGTGGGTCGCGCTGCGATCCCCAGAACCCTCGCGAGCTGTGGAAATTCCCGTGGCCATGCTAAGACGACCCGGCTTTGGACCAGAATCTGCTCCGCTCCTATTTCGCGACCGTGTACGAGCTGCCGACCGACGCGGGCGTGCTGCGCGTTTCGCTGGACGGAGAAATCGTCAAAGACGTGGCTGCGCTGCCGCCGCTGTTGCGCTCGAGGTTCGCGCTTTTGACGGCCTATAACCCGCGCTCGATGCTGCTCCCGCGCCGCGTCAACGACGGCCGCCACCAAGTGATGCGCGATATGCTCATCCTCGGTTGCTATCGCGTCGAACACTGCGTCGGTTACGACGAAGAGCCTGAAGGTGTCTGGCGCGAGCCGGCCTGGCTCGTGCACGGCATCGAGCGGGACGAGGCGATCAATTTCGGCCGCACCTTCCGCCAAAACACGATCATTTATTGTCGGGACGCGAAGCCCGAGCTGATCGTCACGGACGCGACATGCGACGAAATCGCCAAATCTTTTCCCGGCAATTGGCGGCTTCGCTCATAAAAGTGACCGCGCGTCGCGCTGTGATATTCTGAGCGCGTTGACCGCGGCGCTCGCTACACCGACTCTCGCTCTCCGGCGCATCCCGGCCGCGCTCGGCTTCGCCTGCGCGCTCGCGCTGCCCGTGTTCGCCACGCCCGCGTTCTCGTCCTGGTGCGCGGACGCGCTCGGCGATCGCATCGCGCTTGCCGCCGCACGAGTACTCGCGCCGCTCGCGCCTGCACTCTCGAAGCCCGCACCGGAGCTCGACGAAGCGCTGAGCGACGAGGAAACGCCTGCTCCGAGCGCGCCTGCGACGAAATTGGCGACCAACCCAAATAAAAGCGCCCACGGCAAACACGGCGCGAAGCCAGCGGCGCGCGGCGTGTTCATCTCATCGGCGCAAGTGCTGGCCTTGGCCGAACGCCGCGCCATGCCGCGCGCGGTGCCGGTTCAAGCCACGGCAGATCACCCGGCGGGCCTGAGATTGCGCGGCGTTTCCGCGCTGGGCGTCGGCATGCAAGATGGGGACGTGCTGACCGAAGCTGCGGGCCAACACGCCGTTTCGGTCGCCAGCGTGGTCGGCGCCGTGCTCGCCGCGCGCGCCGCGCACAGCGCGCAAATCAGCGGGCGTTTTTACCGCGGTGGCGTGCCGTACACCGTGATCGTCGAGCAGCCGTACCCGCCGGGCACGTGAAGGGTTGACGGGCGGCCGCCGCGCAGCAACGTTAGCCGCGACATGGCGCGAACCGTTCAGTGCATCAAACTCCACCAAGAAGCCGAAGGCCTCGAAAAACCGCCGTTCAAAGGCGAGCTCGGCCAGCGAGTCTTCGACAACGTCTCGAAGACCGCGTGGCGCCAGTGGCTCGAGCACTCCAAGATGCTGATCAACGAATATCGCTTGGACGTGACCAGTGAAAACGGCCAGCGCATCTGGATGACCGAACTCGAGAAATTCTTCTGGGGCGAAGGCTCGTCCGCGCCCGCCGAATACGTCGCGCCGAAATCGTAAAGGTAAGCGGGCCGATATTTTTTTGATGGTCACGCAGCCGCAAGCGTGTCGGCCCAGCCTTCGGCGTCGGGCTGCGGCGTGTTCGCAAGTCGTGCTAGCCCGTCGCCAGCTCCCGCTCGTCTCTTTCGCGCCCGAGCGCGCGCGAAGGGTTTGGGCCAGCCGCACGGAAATAAAACCTGACTGTTCATCACATCTCCGGGATGTTTTTGGGCCCTGCGCGGACATCAGCGCTTGGCCGCTCGCGCTTCTAGTACTGCGGCCCGGAACTCGGTTCCGGGTTGCAGTACGTCATGACAGATAGAGTACTGAGGCTAGAACTGTGCGTGCCGAGGATTTCTGCGGCCCTCACGCTTTGAGGAAGGGCCGCGACGAGCCCGCGCAAGTAGCGCGAAAATGCTAGCGTTCGCGGCGTGTCCGCGAAAACGATCTCCGTCACCGACTCGCTCTGGCAATATCTCATCGACGTGACCGTGCGCGAGCCCGCCGTGCTCGCCAAGTTGCGTGACGAAACCGCGAGCATGCCGTACGGCACCATGCAGATCTCGCCCGAACAAGGGCAATTCATGGCGCTCTTGATCGAACTGATTGCTGCCCGCCGCACGATCGAAGTCGGCGTGTTCACCGGCTATAGCTCGCTCCGCGTCGCGCTCGCGTTGCCTTCTGACGGCCAAGTGGTCGCGTGTGACGTGAGCGAGGAATACACCAACGTCGCACGCCGCTATTGGCGCGAAGCGGGGGTCGAAAACAAAGTCGAGCTGAGGCTAGGCCCCGCGCTCGCGACCCTCGACGCGCTGATCGCCCAAGGCGAACGCGGCAAATTCGACTTCGCTTTCATCGACGCAGACAAGGCGAACTACGGCGGCTACTACGAGCGCTGCCTCGAGCTGCTTCGCGCGGGCGGCCTGATTGCGGTCGACAACACGCTGTGGAACGGCGCGGTCGCGGACCCCAAAAAACAAGATCCCGATACGCGCGCGATCCGCGAGCTCAACGCCAAAGTCGCGGGCGATCCGCGCGTGAGCTCGAGCCTGGTGCCGATTGGGGATGGGCTATTGCTGGCGCGCAAGCGCTGAGACTACCCTTGAGCTGCTCGCTGCGTTTTTGGCTTCTGCTTCGCCCTGCGCATCCAAAAGCGTTTCGCCGCTCACGCTTCTGGTCGCGCGACTCGCGCCTGTTCGGTCAGACTCTCGTTGGGGTGTGGCTACTCGCCTAAGCCTTCGCGCGCGCCGGGGCGCGAAAGAGCTGAGAATGAAGAGAGAAGTCAAAAACATCAAGCTTGGCGTAAATCTCGCGAATTGAAGCCCATCAAATAAAGCAGCGTATCGAGCCGCTCGTGGTGGTTGAGGCTCATGTCCGCCACTTCTTGCAACTTGGGTTTGGCTCGGAAGGCGATGCCGAGGCCGGCGGTTTGGAGCATGAAAATGTCGTTCGCGCCGTCGCCGATGGCCACGGTTTGTTCGAGGCGACAGGTGTAAACCTGTGCCATGTCCTTGAGCACCTGAGCCTTGCGCTCGCTGTCGACGATCGTGCCGCGCACTTTGCCCGTGAGTTTGCCGTCGACCACTTCGAGCTCGTTGGCGAACGCAAAGTCGAGCCCGAAGCGCGCTTTGAGCTCGTCGACGAAGAAGGTGAAGCCGCCGCTCACGAGCCCGACCTTGAAGCCCAAGCTGTGCAGGATTTTGACGAAGCGATCCGCGCCGGGCGTCAGCTCGAAGCGCTCGATCAGCGAGCGCGCGCGCTCGAAGGGCAAGCCTTCGAGCAACTTCACGCGCTCGGCCAAGGCTTGCTTGAAGTCGATTTCGCCGCGCATCGCGCGCGCCGTGATGCCCGACACTTGTTCCTTCACGCCGGCGAGCTCGGCCAGCTCGTCGATGAATTCGCCCTTGACGAAGGTCGAGTCGACGTCCATGCACACGAGGCGTTTGCTGCGGCGGAACATGTCGTCGCGCTGCACGGCGAGATCGACGCCGAGTTCCATGCCCAGGCGCAAAAGGGCGCCGCGCAAATCGCTGAGCTCGGCCGCGGTCAGCGGCGCGCCAGGCGCTAAATCCACGATCAACTCGAGCCCATCGAGCTCTTGTTCGCTGAGCGAACGAATCTCGCGGATGTTCATGTGGCGGCTGGCCATGAAATTCGTGATCGCGGCGGTTGCGGCGCCGTTGTTCAGCGAACCGAGCACGTTGATCGCGAGCGTGTGCACGTCTGCGGTCGGCGGGCGCACTGCGTCTTGATAAAACGGCGTGACTTCGAACCTCAGACCCATGTCCGCCGCGGCGAAGAGCAACTTCCTGAGCGCGTAAGAATCCCGCGGAATGTCCACGATCGCTGACAGCATCAAATAGCCGTGCAGCACCGATTGACCGATGTTCACGAGTTGCGCTCGTTCGTCTTCTGCGATCACCTCGGCGAGACGCGCGGTCACACCAGGTCGATCGTTACCCGCGAAGTGCAGTACGACGCGGTCGGGATGCTGAGTCGTCATGAGGGCGCGTAAGCTACTCTCGTCGAAAGCGTTTCGCCACCGCGGCCTATCGTCCGGCCGCGCACGCGCTGATGTGCGCGGGTCTGCGCAATAATCCGCAGATTGATCTGCAAAATCGGAATTTTTCGGACCCAGGCTCGGAATGCGCAAACGAGCGATTGCGCGAGACCAAAGAAGCTTGCAGCCCGACACGCCGTGCCCGATTCTGCGATGAGAGTGAGATCGCCTGTGCATTCGTGTGAATCGAGACGACCTGGGGGAGCGTGGTTCGGGCTTTCGTGCGTGCTCATCGCGCTACTCGGCGGCCCGTTCGGCGTCGCGATCGCGCGCGCCCAGGCGCCTTCGGCGGCGCCGCCCGCGGCTTCGGCTTCGGCCAGCCCGGCGAAGCCGCGCGTCCAAGCCGCAAAGAGCGCGAGTGACACGCTGCCCAAGTTACCTCCAAGCGCGTCCGTAGCCGCATCGGCTCCGGCATCCGCGTCCGCGAGCGCGGCTTTGGTGCCGTCGGCGGCTCCGCCTGAATCGGCTTCCGCGGAAGTAGCGCCGGAGCCGGAAGTTCCTCCGCCGCCTGCACCCGAGCCCAGCGCGAGCATATCCGCAGCGCCGTCGGCATCGGCGATCGCTCCGGCGCCGAGCGCATCGGTGTCCGCCGCGCCGAGCGCCGTGCCGGAAGTCGGCGGTGTCGTGCGTTTGGGCGACGCGCCGGTGTTCACGCTGATCGTCCCGCGCGGCAACAAGACTCCGGACGAGCGTGCGCGCGAAGCGAGTGACGCCCTGCAGCGCGCGTTCAACGCCGACAAGAACGCGCCCGTGACCGTGCGGCGTGACGGCGACAGCGCCGTCATTTTGATCGGCCAGGCGCCGATCGTACTATTGACCGAAGCAGATTCGGACGCCGCCGGCGAATCGACGCTCGACGTCTACGCCGCGACAATCGCGGCGAAAGTCAAAGATGCGCTCGACTCCGAAGGTCGCCGCGCCGCGATCGCGAAGAGCGTATTTTCGATTTCACTTTCGGTCTTCTTCGGTCTGATTGCCTTTTATTTGATCCGCAAGATCGGCGAGTTCGAAGAGACCGCGCGCAAATTCATCGACGATCGGTCGGATCGCGACCTTTCGATCAAAATCCAAAAGATCGAAGTCGTGCGCCCGGCGACACTGCGCTCGAGCTCGGAGATGGCGATCATCCTCGGTCGCTGGCTCGGTCAAGCGGCGATCGTCTACGCCTGGCTCGTCGTCGTACTCTCGCTGTTCGACGCCACGCGCAACTACACGCAGCGCCTGACCGGCTTCGTGCTCGCGCCGGTCTCGCAACTCGCCGAGCGCCTGGCCAGCACACTACCGATGTTGGTCGTCGCGAGCATCGCGGCGCTCGCGGTGTTCGTGCTGGTGCGCTTTGTCGGCTTGTTCTTTGCCAGCGTCGCGCGCGGCGAGACACCGCTGCCCTGGTTGCCCGCGGATTTCGCGGGTCCGACCAGCGTGCTCTTGCGTTCAGCGATCGTGGTGGCCGCGCTGGTATTCGCCGCGCCCGTCGTGACCGGCGATGCGAACGGCACCTTGGCTCGCGCCGGCGGCATCATCTTCATCGCGCTCGGGCTCGCGAGCACGCCGCTCTTAGCTTCTGGTTTGGTGGGGGCCACCGTGCTCTTCGGGCGCCGGCTCCGGCTCGGCGAGTTCGCCGAAGTGAGCGGCAGCTTGGCCCGCATTTCAGCGATCAATCTGCTCGAAATTCGGCTGCAAGATGCGCATCATCGTGAGCTTCGCGTGCCGCATTTGTGGTGCTTGTTCCGGCCGCTGCGCGTGCTCGGCATGCGCCCGCGGCTCAGCGTGGACGTGCCCGTCGCCGTCTCCGCGCCGCACGATCGAGTGCGCGAGATCCTGAGCGCGGTCGGTCGCAAATGCGGCCACGATCCAGAGCTCGATTTACTCCGCTTCGACGCGGACGGCGCGCACTATCGGCTGAGCGCGCTCTGCGATTCGCTC
>DASYCL010000787.1:0-3549 GCA_036500245.1 Polyangiaceae bacterium
ATTTTCGGCCCTGTGTTGCGTTTGCCCCCGCGACAAGCGCTTGACCTTGCGAACGATCACGCGCGACTGTCCCGCCCATGTCGAGAGCCAAGATCACGTCGCTGATGTTGCTCGGTACGCTCGTCGCGTGCAGCAACGAACCGCAGCCGGAGTTCGCGTCGTCCGCCAATGAGACGAGCTATGCCGAGCGTTACCCGGCAGAGCTCCAGAATACGCGCGCCGCCTATGCCGGCGACGAGCAGAGCGCGCGCCAGTTGTTCGACGGCTTTGCCAAGTATCCAGCCGAGATCGGCACCGCCAAGCACGACGCGGTGCTCGGCATGGTTCAGCGCGCGGACGCTGCCGGCAAGAGCGCCACCTATTCCAAGCAAATGACGGAAAATCAGAGCGTTGCCCGCTTTTACGCCGACGAGAAAGACGTGCTCGCGCAAAAGGTGGGCGGCGCGGCGCAATACGTCGTCAAGCAGAAGCCATGCGACGTCGAGGTCTACGGCCCGACCGTCGGCGCGCTCGACCGCAGCATGACCAAGCTACCGGAGGAGCGCCTGCGCGGCCACGACGAGGCCCATCGCTTCATCGAGGACCACGAGGACGCCCTCGGCAAACCGAACCTCGAGAAGCTACAGCGCGAGGCGGACGAGATCTCGCTCGCGAGCTACCTGGTGCACGTGCAGAGCAAGATGACGCGCCGCGACCTCGCGCGCCGCGTGAACGACGCGAGCGACGTGAAGAAGACACTCGACCGCAGCGAGGCGGAGGCCAACGCCGTGCTCGCCGACGCCAGCGCGTCTAAATCTGCCAAGACCACCGCGCAAGCCCGCATCAGCACAGCGCAAGCCGCGCGCACGAGCCTCGACAACGAGGTCGCTCAGGCCAAGAGCGCGATCGCCGAAATGGACAAGCGCACCCCCCAGCTCGAGGCCGACTATCAAAAAGCACTGGACGCCCTGGAAAACGAGCTTAAAAAGCCGCAATAGGCGCTCGCAGCAGGCGGCGTCCAACACAGCCATGAGCCACGCTTTTGCAATGATCCTCGCGGGTGGCAGCGGCACCCGCTTTTGGCCCGCTTCGCGCGCGCTGCGCCCCAAACAAGTGCTCGCCCTCGGCGGGAGCGAGCTGCCGCTGATCGCGCAAACCGCGCGGCGAATCGAGGCGCTGTGCCCCGCGGAGCGCGCGGTGGTGGCGACCGGCCGCGCGCTGGTTGAAGTGACGCAGCAGGCGCTGCCCTGGTTCGCGCCGGACGCCTTCCTGGCCGAGCCCGTCGCGCGCAACACGGCGGCCTGCATCGGTTGGGCGAGCTCGCTCATTCACCGCCGCGATCCGGAGGCCGTGATCGCGGCGCTCCCGAGCGATCACTTGATCGCGGACGAGGCCGCGTTTCGCGGCGCGGTCGAGCAAGCCTTCGCCGTTGCAGAGGACGGCACGATCGTGACCCTGGGCATCAAACCCGATCGTCCTGAAACGGGCTATGGTTACATCGAGGCCGGCTCGGCGCTCTCGCGCGGCGTGCACAAAGTGCAGCGGTTCGTCGAAAAGCCCGATCGCGCCAAGGCCGAGGAGTACCTGGCGAGCGGTCGTTATTTCTGGAATAGCGGCATGTTTTTCTTCCGCGCGGACGCCATGCTGCGTGCGATCCAAAAGCACATGCCGGCGCTCGCCAGCGGCCTCGAGCGCATCGAACGAGCCGCCGAGCGCGGCGCCGAAACCGAGCGCCGCGAAACCAAGCAGGTGTTCGAGGCGCTCGAGTCCGTGAGCATCGACTACGGCATCATGGAGCGCGTCGAAAAGCTGGCCGTGATTCCGGCGGACATCGGCTGGAGCGATCTCGGCAGCTGGCACAGCGTGTGGGAGCTCGGCGGCAAGGACGCCCGCGGCAACGCCGGCAAAGCTCTGACCGTGTTCGTCGACGGCGACCGCAATTTGGTGGAAGATCTGCGCTCGCCCGGCGCGACGCCGCGCGTGGTGGCGCTGTGCGGCGTGAGCGACCTATGCGTCGTGCAAACCGACGACGCTCTGCTGATCATTCCGCGAGAGCGCGCGCAAGACGTGCGAAAAATCGTCGAAGAGCTCAAACGCCGCGGCGGCCCCGTGTGACGCGCTCCGGGCTGGTCGCGCTCTGCGCGTGCTGCGCCTTGTGTGGCTGCGCCAAGTTCCAACAAGCCAAGGAGTGCGGCGCGTTCGTCAAGACCGTGAACGCGTGGCTCGCGCAAGGTACGACCGACCCAAAAGCGCCGAGCAACGATCCGACCACGCTCGCGAGCGACAGCCGCGCGCTCGCCGCGCGCTACGAGGCCCTCTCGTCGAAGCTCGCGGCGCTCCACGTCGCATCCGACGAGCTTTTGCCGCGCGTCACCCGCTACCAACAAATCGCCGGCGACGCGGCGCAAGCACTCCGCCAAACCGCCGACGCCCTCGATCACCACGACCTCGAAACCGCGCGCCAAAAGCGGATCGACTTCGACACCGTAGCGCGCCGCGAAGCCCCGCTCGTCACGGAAATCAACGGTCTCTGTCGCTAGAGCGAGACGCTCGAGGCTCCTGGGTTTGGGGTAGCGGGCATGGCGCGCAGAGCGCGTCGCAAAGCCCGCAGCGCGGGAGACCCGCGGTTTACGAACGGCAAGAGGAGTGCGATTCTCGCCGCCGATGTCGCCGTTGATCCATCTGCCTTGGCTCGGCTTGCTCGCGCTCGGAGCCGCCGTGCTCACCACGCGCGCCGTCAGCGCGGCGCCGCTGCGCGACGGCAACGAGTTTCCGCTCTGGCCCGGCGATGCTCCGGGCTCCGCGCACGTGACCGTCACGGAGACCGTCGAGGATCGCAGCACGGACCCGAAAAAACCGGATCGCGCGGTGCACGGCATTCGCGTGCCGACGCTGACCGCGTTTTTACCGAAGCAACCGAACGGCGCGAGCCTGATCATCGCGCCGGGTGGCGGCTACGTGCGAGAGGTGATCGACAAGGAGGGTTCGGAGGTCGGGGCCTGGTTCGCGGAGCGTGGCGTCACGGTTTTCGTGCTGAAATATCGCTTACCGGGCGAGGGACACGAGCACGCGAGCTGGGTTCCGCTACAGGACGCGCAGCGCGCGGTGCGCGTCGTGCGCGCGCAGGCCGCGAGCTGGCAACTCGATCCGGCGCGCATCGGCTTTTTGGGGTTCTCGGCGGGCGGCCACGTAGCGGCCTCGCTCGGCACCGAGTTCGCGCGCAAAGTGTACGAGCCACTCGACGCGAGCGACGCGCTCAGCGCTCGCCCGGATTTCCTGCTCCTGCTCTATCCGGTCGTGTCGATGCAAGACCCCGTCGCGCACCAAGGTTCGAAGCACGCTTTGCTCGGCGCGCACCCGAGCGCGGTCGACAGCGCGCTCCACTCCTGCGACCTGCACGTGCAAAGCACGAGCCCGCCCACCTTTTTGGCGCTCGCTGACGACGACCACTCGGTTCTGCCCGAAAATAGCCTGCGCTTTTATCAGGCGCTGAAGCGCGCGCAGGTCCGCGCAGAGCTCCACGTTTATCTGCACGGCGGGCACGGCTTCGCGCTGCGCGGTCCGCCGGAA
>DASYCL010000788.1:0-10104 GCA_036500245.1 Polyangiaceae bacterium
GCATTCGACTGCCAGCCTTCGCGCGCGCCCCGGCCCGAGAAATGAACATGCATTCAATCGATTTTCACGCTCATCACTCGCCACTCGGCGCCTACGCGACATTCACCTGTGGCCGGTTCGCGGCGGGCGGTGGTCCGACGATCGAAGGCGCCGCGCCGGCGAGTCACGATCTGATCGTTGGTTACATCGACGAATGCGACGAAGTGCACGCGTTGCCATTTTTTCGCGACGCGGACGCGCCCGAGCTGACCGAGTTCGCGATCGCGCCAAACGAACCGAAGCAGAAGCGCCGTCACGCACTCAAAGACGCGACGCGACGTTACGAACGCGCCAGCGACTGCTGGTCGACCTCTGAATTCAGCTTCTCGATTTTTACGCCGGTCTGCGCGATCCCGGATCCCGAATCTGCCAGCGACAGCGAGCTTCAAGCTGCGCTCCTGCCCGCGATTTGTGCGCGCCTCACGCTCGACAACAGGAGCGGGAAGGCCGCCAAACGCTTGCTCTTCGCGGTCGGCGCGGACACACCGTGCCGACCGATCGAGGGACTGTCGCACGCGGTCGGTTGGGGTCGAGAAATTGGATTTGCTGCACGGAGCGCAGCAGGACTCGTCGCCTGGGTGGAATGGAGCGACCTCGATTTCGTGGCGCGCGGGCGCTCGCATCTGCTCGGGCGCGCCTGCGGCTTCACGCTCGAGGTGCCCGCGGGCGAAACCCGTGAGCTCGAGCTCGTGATCGGGTTTTGTCGCACCGGCATCGTCACGACCGGGCTCGACTGTCGCTACTTGTACACCCGCTTTTACTCGAACATCGAACAGGTGTTGAGCGCGGCGCTCGCGCGCTACCCGGAGCTCGTGGCGCGTTCGGCCGAGCTCGATCGAAGCCTGAACCAGAGCGCGCTCGACGAAAACCAACGCTTTCTCTTCGCGCACGCCGAGCGCAGCTATTGGGGCAACACCCAGCTGCTCGAGCATGAGGGCAAGCCGCTCTGGGTCGTGCTCGAAGGCGAGTACGCGATGATGAACACCTTCGATCTCACGGTCGATCTTTGCTTCTATGAGCTGTGCTCGAACCCGTGGACCGTGAAGAACGTGCTCGACGCGTTCGTCGAACGCTACTCGTACACGGACGAGCTCGCGCGACCGCCGCAAGATGCCAAGCGTTTGGCCGGCCATAGCGTGGATCCGCATGATTTGGCTCGATTCGTCGCACCGCCGGCCGAACGCGGGCTAGCCGGTGGCTTGAGCTTCACGCACGACATGGGCGTCGCCGGGAACTTCACGCCTAAGGGTTATTCGAGCTACGAGCAGCCCGGCCTGATCGGCTGCTTCAGCTACATGACGGCCGAGCAACTCCTGAATTGGGTGCTCACCGCGGTCAGCTACGTCACACGCTCGAACGACGAAGCCTGGCTTTACGCACGCGCGCCGATTTTCCGCGCCTGCCTCGCGTCGATCGAGCAGCGCGACGATCCGGATCCCGCGCGCCGGAACGGCCTCGTGAACCTCGATTCGAGTCGCTGCGCGGGCGGCTGGGAAATCACGACTTACGACAGCCTCGATCCGAGCCTCGGCCAAGCGCGACAAAACCTGTATCTGGCGAGCAAAGGCTTTGCGACTTGGCTCGGCCTCGAGCGCGTTTTCGCGCGACTCGGCGAAAGCGAGCTCCGGGTGCGCTCGCGCGCGGGCGCCGAACGCGCCGCGCACAGCATCACTTCGGCTTGGCGCGACGAGCTCGGCTTCATCCCTGCCCTGCTCGGCGGCGAAAGCAAGAGCGCAATTTTGCCGGCCATCGAAGGCTTGGTGTTTCCGCTATTTTGGGGTGAGCTCGATTCGGTGCGGAGCGATCCGGCGTTCGCGCCTTTGTTCGAGCGACTCGAGCGTCACTTGAGGCGCGCGTTGAGCCCGGATTTGTGCCTCTTTGGCGACGGCGGCTGGAAGCTGTCGAGCACCGCGGACAACAGTTGGCTGAGCAAGATTTTCTTGTGCCAAGCCGTGGCCGAACGAGTCTTCGGTGTGCGGCCGAGCCCTGAGAGCCACTCGGCGCACGCGCGCTGGCAACAAATCGGCTCGCGCGACACGGCCATGAGCGACCAGTGCGTGGCTGGCGTCGCGCAAGGCTCCAAATATTATCCGCGCGGCGTCACAGCGATGTTGTGGTTGATTTGAGGCATTCGCGCGGACGCGGCGAATCGCGTGCCGAGCTTTTTTGCCTGCTCGCGCGGGGCGCCTTCGACTGGTCCCAAAACCATGTCATGCGCCACGCTTCGTCGCTCATTCACGTCCATTTCTCATAGCCGAGTCGCAGCTCTCATCGCGCTCGGTTGCTCGCTCGCAGCCTGTTCGGGCGGCTCGAGTGACAACAACGGCACGAGCACTGGGGGCTCCGGCACGCAGGCTGGCAGCGGCAACTCGAGCGCGGGCAGCGCCGGGCAAAGCACGACCGGAAGCAGCGGAAACGGCAGCGGCGGCAGCAGCACCACGAGCGCGGGCAGCTCCGGGCTAAGTGGCGGAGGCAACGCCGGAACCTCGACGGGCGGCAATGGCAGTGGCACGAGCGGCAGCGCGGGCACGAGCGCCGGTGGCGCCGCTGGCGGCACGACGATGGCACCGCGGGACTATCCCTATTGTGACTACGGCACGGTGCCGAGCGGCACACCGCCCGCTGCGTGGAGCGACTCGCCCACGCTGACACCGACCGGCGTCAATCCTTACGGCGCGCCAGCAGTCACGATCCCGGTCGGCTATTTGCTGCTCAATCAAGGGCCGACTCAGCCCGCGGGTTTGACTCAAGATGACGAAAAAGCGGCGCTCACACGGATCAATAGTGATCTGAAATTCGTCACGGGCTACTCGTACATTCACTTGCCGCCGTGGACGCAAGCGCCACAGTCGCATTACATCGATTATCTGCTCGTGAGCACCGGATTGCCGAAGGATCCGAACGCGGGCGGCGATTCGAGCTACGAGGGGCAATATCCGGACGTCGAGACCACCTCCGTCGCGATGACGGACACGAGTCAGCGCTATGATTTGACGCACGAGTTCTTTCACGTCGTCGAAAATTCGTACGGAACAGTGCCGGGCCAAAAGGTCTCCTGGATTCAGGAGTCGTACAACGATTTCTTGATCATTCGCCTGGCCGAAAACGTGACCGGCGGCACCGCGGGACAGGCCACGCAATTCAAGCTGCCGTCGAACGTCGGCTATCTCGACGCACTCGTATTCGAGCAACCGCACGTGCCGATCGAAAGCTGTGGCATCGAGACCGACGGCTCCGTGACCGGACCCGCAGACTATTTCCAGGACAGCACCGGCTATCGTTACAATGACTTGTTCCCGCTCTTCATCGATCAGCGCGTGGGCCAGCATTTCTTTGCCGCGGTTTGGGAACAAGCCAAAACGACGGAGCAAATCCTGCAAACCATGACGCGCTTGCTCGACAAGTCGCGCGTGCAATGCATGGTGCAGGAATACGGCGCGCGCGTCGCGCTCGGCGATTTCGCCGAACTGTCGACGAGCATCCAAAAGACCGCGAGCAAGATGTACACCGCGACCACGACCGCGAACGGCGTGATCACGCCGAGCGACGCGACGAAGTTGCCGCGTTACACCGGGCGCAACTTCATCCCACTCACGGTCCCGGCCGGTGCGACCAGCGTCACCGTCGACTTCATGCCGGACGCAGCCGGTAGCAATGGCACGCCCGCCGACATGAGGCTCGAGCTCGTTTATCGCGCGACCGACGGCACGACCGTATTCGGCGCGCCGGTGCCGACCGGCATGGCGACGGTCTCGCTCACCAAAGCGCCGGCGCACGGCGTCGTGATCGCCGTCATCACCAACGTGACGATGGATGGCTACAAGAAAGCCGCATCTTACGGCTGGGACGTGAGCGAGACCTTCGGTTACAAGTTGGGCGTCACCGGCATCACGACCGCGCCCACCACCACGAACTACTTCTGATCGTTTTGAGATGACTATTGCGGCACGTTGCACTGCGTGCCGGTGAACAGCATGGTCTGACTGACTTCGAGGTTCGAAGGCGGATCGACGATGATCGTGTCGGTCGGAGCATCCGCGCTGCTGTCGGTCGAGTTGTCTTCACAGTCGATCAAGGGTTGACCGAACATGGTTTGCCCGGCCGGCGGCATCGACGGGCCCATCCAGAGATCGACGTGCAAGAGCTTGTTCGCGTCCCATTGTTGGGTGCACTCGAGGCAGGAGTCTTCCATCATGAAGTACTTTTTGACCTTCGGATAATAGATGACCGTGCCGGGGTTGATCGTGGCGCCGCCGAAAGTCTCTGCGTCCCCCTGTTGCGAAGCGGCGAACGTGACCGGATCGTCGTAAGTGCCTTTGCCCTCGGTCGCGCTGTCGTGCTTCGTCGGGAAGCCGTCGCTCATGGCGTAGGCGATGTTAGCGCAAGTGTGCTGCGCTTCGGTTTGGCACGAATTGTCGTCGTAGCCGTACCAAGTGACGAACACTTGGTTCCAAGTGACGCCCATGCCGCCCACGTTCGCGCTTCCGCCACTCGACGAACCCGCGCTACTCGAGCCCGCGCTGCTCGAGCCCGCGCTGCTCGAACCTGCGCTGCCGCCGTTCGCGCTACCGCCGTTCGCGCTGCCTGCGCTCGACGCGCCACTGCTCGAGCTTCCGCCACTCGAGCCTCCGGCGCTGTTGGCGAAGCCGCCACTCGATGAGCCCGCGTTGCCCGAGCTCGTGCCGGCGGCGGCGCCCGAGTCGTCGCTCGACGACGAAGAGCAGGCCCAGGTGCCCGCGAAGCAGAGAACAGACCAAAGTGCGAACGAGTGAGCACGAAAGCGAAGCATGGCTGAACGATCTCCTTGAGCCTCCCGCGAGGCCCGCGTTTTACACGTCGAATCAGCTTTCGGTGAAGCGCGCGCGAGTGCCATCCGGAAAATGCGATCGATCACGAACTCTGCAAAAAATGGCCATCACGGCCTCTACCGGCACGAGAACTTGGTAAGCTTCGTGGATTTCGCGGAACCTCGGTGTAGGTTTCGAGCGTTCTTCGGCTCATGAATCGACGCTATCTCGTGTTCGCGTTGCTCGCGGTGCTTGGCTCGTTCGGCGCGTGCAAGAAGCCGAAGTCGACTGCCGCTGCGACGGCCAAGTCGCCGTTCGCACTGCCTGCCGCGAGCGGCGTACAGCGTGCGCCAGCCGGCAGCGCTCAGCGCGCGAGCGAAGGTGCGTTCGACCTGGTCGTGACCGACAGCGGCGCGGCGTTGATCTGGGCAAACCCGCAGGGCAAAGGGTTGTCGCTCAGTTTGCTCGATCCGCTGGGCGCCGAGCGGCGCAGCGAGCCGGCATTCGACGAAGTCGCGGATGCCGGCGCAAACGCGACGCAAACGCACATCGCCGAAGTCGCCGCCGTCACGCGCGGCGGCGAGCTCGCGATCGCGTGGCTCGAGCAAAACGGCAATGACGCGCGCACGCGCGCCGTCGTGCGCTCGACGACAGACAGCGGCAGCGCGCCGCGCGTGATCGAAATCGGCCCAGTTTTTCCGCCGATTTCTCGACCGCGCGGCAACATCGCCGTCACACGCACGAGTGATCGCTTCCTCGTGCTCGCGCGCGGCGAAAAAGAAGACTGCGTGGATGCGAGCGAGCATGATTGCGTGGGCTTCGGCTTTCATCGCTTGGATGGCGCCGGCGCCGCGAGGCAAAACCTGCCGCTCAGCGTGCCTTTGCCTTGCGATCAAAACTCGGTCAGCTTCGCGGTCGCGGGCAGCCGCTGGTACTACGGCGTGTGCTCGCGCGCGACCGGTAAGCCCGTCACCACGCTCTTCACGATTCAAACCGATCCCGAGTACGCGCGCGCCGATCGCATCCTCGAGGGCTGTTTGCCGCTCGGCGCGCTGGCCCAAGGCAGCGATCTGCTCGTCGTCGGCGACTGCGGCGGTGAGCGGCGCGGCGCGCGCATGCACCCCGGCAATGCCGAAGCCAGCGAACTGCGCGTCGATCGCATCGACGCCGTGTGTGACTCGGGCCGTCCAATTTTGCACCAACTCGGCCCAAATGGTTTGGAGCTGCCACTCGACGTCCCGCGCGATCGACTCGAAGCGTTCCTGCCGTCGAACCTCGCGCCAGCGAACGCGCGTGCCATCTGGACCGGACAACGCCTGCTCGTCGCGAGCCCGTCACACGGAAATATAACCCTCAAGAGTTATCAATGCGATTCCACGATGCTCCGTGAAGCACCGCTCACGACGAAGACACGCTTCTGACGCCGGCGCGGCAATGCGTTCTGCGGCGAAGAGTGTTTGAGATTCACCGCCAAAGCGCAGAGGGCTGCCGAGGTCGCCGAGCGAGATTTTGGGGTTTATCCAAGCCACCCATTTTTCGTCGCACAAACGTCGCCTTGATTCCCAGCGCGAGGAACGCCGTCTCCGCGCTGCATTCCGCGCGACCTGGCTCAACCCAAAAACATGGCGATCGTGGCGCCCCCTCCGCGCCGTGGCGGTGAATCTCCCTGTCTCACTTCCGCCGAGCTGCGAGATCTGAACTGGAACTAGAACTGGTTCCACATTATTGACTCACTCGCTGACGCGCGCGCGATTGCGCCGGCGCAATGTTCTTTCAGCGGGGACGAAGTTGCTCGGGTAAAGTTGATAAACATCGGGTCGTCCTTCTACGTTGGGGCATGATCGATCGCTTTGGGAAATCTACGCTCGCGTTGATCGCTACGGCCATGATCGCTGCGTGCTCGAGTTCGGGCAGCTCGCCGGACCTCGGCGGCAATAACGGCAGCGGCAACACCGGCAACTTCGGTGCGGGCGGCGTGATCGGTGTCGGCAACGGCACGAGCGGCGGCTCGACTTCGACGGGCGTCGCGGGCTCGACCGGCACGAGCGGATCGGTTGGCGTCGCGGGTTTCGGCACCGGCGGGCTCGGCGCGGGCGGCAGTTCGGGCGCGATGTCCGGCGGCGGCACGACCGGCGCGGGCGGCGCTGGCATGAGCGGCGGCGGTTACCTCGTGTCGGGCGCGTGGCACGGCTACGTGTACACGAGCGCGACGGGCACCGGTTCCTCGATCCTGCCCATGGATTTCTCGATGAACAGCGCGGGCCAGCCATTTTGTGCGTCCGGCAGCGTCGCGCCGATGGCCGACTACAGCGGCGTCGCGATCGTCGGTTACAACGTGAACCAAGCGACGGGCGCGAACTCGCCGCTCGGCACGGTCACGCCGACTGCGACGGGCTTGGTCGTCAACGTGACGAACACGGGCATGTCGCCGCTACGCGTGCAGCTGCAAGGTCCGAACGGCGCGACGGATGCCACGCAGCGTTGGTGCGCGACGATCACTGGCTCGGGCGGCACGATTCCTTACAGCATGTTCAACACCGCCTGCTGGGATGGCACCGGTACGAACTACTCGGGTCAACCGATCGCCGCGGTGCAGATTTTGGTGCCGGGCGACAATCTGGTCCCAGTGATGTACAACTTCTGCCTGAACAGCGTCTCGGACGGTCCGCCTTCGACGATGACGGGCGGCGGCGGTGCAGGTGGCACCAGTGCAGGTGGCACCAGTGCAGGTGGCAGCAGCGCGGGCAGTAGCAGTGCCGGCACCAGCGCGGGCGGCACGAGCAGCGCTGGGACGAGCGCGGGCGGCACCAGCGCGGGCACCGGCGGTAGCGTAGCCGGCGGCGCGGGCGGTAGCGGCGGCGCGACCGGACCCGACAACGGCTACGAGACCAACGGCAACTGGCACGGCTACGGGTTCACCGCGACGTCGGACGCGGGAACCTCGATTTTGCCCGCGGATTTCTCACTGGTGAAGAGCAACGATCCGCTTTGCGTCACGGGCAAGGTCGGCGCGACGACCAATGACGTGGCCATCGTCGGCATCAACCTGAATCAGGCGATGGGCAAAGATCCGCCCGCGAACACGATCACGCCGACGCTCGGCGGCATCTTGGTCAGCGTCAGCAACGCGGGTGGTTCGCCGCTGCGCTTGCAGATCCAAGGTCCGACCGGCGCGACCGACGCGACCGATCGCTGGTGCGCGCCGATTCCGGGCACCGGCGGTTACATCCCGTGGACGGCGTTCAACACCAAGTGCTGGGACAACACGGGCACCGCGTACGCCAATCAGCCGCTCACGTCGGCGCTCGTGATGGTGCCGGGCGTGGCCACGGGCACGACCAACTTCAGCTACTGCGTGAACAGCATCGGTGAGAGCAATGATCCGAGCACGGGCGGCGGCACCACGGGCTGTAGCTTGAATACCGCGCCGAGCACGAGCGACGGCACCGGCACCCTCACCGCTCAGTTCGACGCGCGTGCGGTTACCGGCGGCGGGCTCAATTACTACGTGCAGAACAACCGCTGGGGTGAGCCGAACGGCAACCAAGCCATCTCGTTCACCGGCGTCTCGATCACGGTCACCCAACAAAACGAGAACGATTCGACGAACGGTCACCCCGAGGGCTTTCCGTCGACGTTCATCGGCTCGAACGGCGGCCACAGCACGACCGGCAGCAACTTGCCGAAAGCGATCAGCAGCATGAAATCCGTGCAAACGGCCTGGAGCAACAACGCCGGCTCGATCAGCGGCACCTACAACGCCACCTACGACGTTTGGTTCAGCTCGGGTTCGGGCGGCGACAACGGCGCGAACTCGCCGAGCGGCGGCTACCTGATGGTTTGGTTCTACAAACCGAGCGGTGCGCAGCCGATCGGCAGCATCCAAGCGTCGTCCGTGAGCATCAGCGGCAAGAGCTGGGACGTCTGGTACGGCGGGACGCAAAACGGCGTGCCGGTGGTCTCGTACGTGGCCACGCAAGGCCTCACCTCGTACAGCTTCGATCTGAAAGCCTTCATCAACGACGCGGTCGCGAATCGGCCGAACACGATCAAGAGCGGCATGGCGCTCACCAATGTGTTCGCCGGCTTCGAGATCTGGAGCGGCGGCGCCGGGCTCAAGACGAACAATTTTTGCGCGATCGTAAACTGAGCGAAACGAACTGAACACCAAGCGGCGCTCACGCTTCAATTTTACGTGAGCGCCGCTCGGCAGAGTTCGAAGCGAACGAATAGAGGCTTGTACGTGGCAAGCTCCGGCGTTACCAAGCTGAGCAAAGCGAGACGCTGAACGATGCGCAGGACTCTTGCCCTGTTTTTCACGGTTACGTGTTTGAGTTGCGGTTCCGCCACGCCGAAAGCCGCGGGGCCCGAAGTCGCGTCGCGCGATGAATCGTCGGATCCACGCGGGCCGGCGAAAAAAGGCCTTCCCGATCACTGCGCGCGTGGCAAACACGAATGTTTGCCGCCACCCGGTTGGGTGAGACGCCTGTGCGATGACGTCTATCCGGACATCGCGCTCGCCATGTTCAAGCCGGGATCGCGCTGGCAGCGGCTCTACATGCTGGCGCGGGCCGAGCCGTTCAACGCCTCGGGCGGCGCCTCGTTACTCGGTGACAAACTCGAGCGCGGCGAAGAAGTGATCGCCTTGAAGCGCCGCGACAACAACGGCGAGCTACAAGTGGGCGACAACGCCGGCTACGATATTTTGCGCTGGAACGGCGCTTGCGCGACGATCCACGACGGCGATTTCTCGCGCGACGCGCCGCGCGAAATCATGCACTCCAAAATCGAGTGGCGAAAATTGAGCATGGACACGCGCAAAGTGCTCGAAGCCCAGCCGGACATCGCCGCCGCCCAAGACGCGCGCCGCAAAGCCTGCAAAGGCCAAAGCATCGGCGAAGTGAGCAAGGACTGCGAAGTCTACGATCGCAAGTTCATGGACGAAATCATCCAATTCGTGGAAGACGGCGGGAAACTGCCGGCGCCGGCGCGCTTGCCGTAGTCGCGCCACAAATTCGAACGCACGCGGAAAGTCGCGCGGGGGTTGTGCCCTTTTTAGGGCATGATCCGGGTTTCTTCGTTTGCCGGCGTTTCGGCGGTCATGCTCCTTTCGCTCGCGGCTTGCTCTTCCGGCTCGAACGCGGACGACTCGGGCCCGAGTGGTTCGAACTCGAACGGCGCGAGTTCCTCCGCGAATGCCGGCACTTCGAGCTCGAGCGCGGGGACGACGAACAGCGCCGGCAACTCCAGCGCGAACGGCGGGAGTTCGAGCGCGGGC
>DASYCL010000789.1:0-7556 GCA_036500245.1 Polyangiaceae bacterium
GGCTCTTTGCGCTTGGCGCCGGGATCGACCACGCCGAGCGCGAGCGCTTCGATGCGCTGGCGCACGTCCAAGAGCGGCGCGAGCGCGTGCACGGCGATTTGACGTTCGCGAATCAGGTCCGCGGCGGCTGGCTCGCGGAAGAACTCAGCGAGCTTTTCTTGACCGAAACGCGTGTGCGCGACCGACACGCGTTGAAACAAAGAGCCTTGGCCGAAGACGTCGAGGTCGTCCGTGTAGGGATGCTTCGGATCCGCGAAGCGCGCGCCAGTTTCACCGAGCTCGGCGAACTTGCCGCTGATGCGTAACAATGCGTCGCGATTCACGCGCGCGAAACGCCGCGCCAAGTCTTCGTCCGCGAGCACGCGGCTGTGCCAGATCACGAGGGCGAAGAACGCGATGAAGCCGGCGAGACTGACGACCCCGGGAATCCCGCCACTTTTGCCGAAAATTCCCAGCAGCAAACTGACGATGAAGATGGCGAAGGCGAGGCCACGCAGGTTGGACAGGGTACGCGATCGCGCTGCGTGGCTCTCGGCTTCGCGATCGAAACGCAGTTGTCTCGCCCGATATTCCGCTTCCGCGGCGGATTGTGCTTCGTTTGCCAACACGGCTCAGCCCTCGTTCACCCAGCGATTGATCAAACTCGCAATGCGTGACAATGGCGCGACAGTATCGACTACGCCGAGCTCGAGCGCGGCTTTCGGCATGCCGTAGACGGTCGAAGTCGCGCGATCTTGCGCCACCGTGACGCCGCCGGCGGCTTTGATTTGCGCCAGGCCGCGCGCGCCGTCTTTACCCATGCCGGTCAAGATGATGCCCATCGCGCGCGCGCCGAAACATTGTGCAATCGCGCTGAGCGTTACGTCCGCCGCAGGTCTCACGCCGTTCACCGGCGGACCGTCGCCGAGACAAAGTCGCGCTTTTTGATCGAGCAGCAAATGACGATCTCCGGCCGCGAGCCAAGCGTTGCCGGCGCTGAGCTCCGCGTTCGCTTCGGCTTCGCGGAGCGTGAAGCGCGTGCGTTCGCCGAGCTGCGCGGCGAGCGCGCGTGTGTAACCCTGCGCCATGTGCTGCACGATCACGAGCGCAGCGTTCGCGCCGAGCGACACGTTCGGCAGCACTTCGGCGAGCGCCGCGGGTCCGCCGGTGGACGCCGCGATCGCCACTAATTTGAGCCCCGGCGGCGCGAGCCTGCGCACTGAATTCGGCCGCGAATCGCGGCTCGGCGGCGGCGCATCGACGCGCAACGCGACATTCGCGCCCGCTGCGTTGAGCAACTTAGCGATGAATTCGTCGCGCACGGCGCTCAGGTTCGCGCTGACTTCGCCTTCGGGCTTCGTGACGTAGTCGACGGCGCCCGCAGTGAGCGCTTCGACCGTCGCGGTTTGTCCTTCGCGCGTGTGCGCGCTCAGCATCACGATCGGTCGCGCGCGTTCAGCCATGATTTGTCGTGTTGCGCTCGCGCCGTCGAGCCCGGGCATGTTGTAGTCCATGCTGATCACGTCGGGTGAAAGCTCACGCGCGAGCTTCACGCCTTCCGCGCCGTCACTGGCTTGGCCGACGACTTCGAAGCGGCCATCGCTCGTGAGTAGGCGCGCGACTGCGCCGCGCATGAACGCGGAGTCGTCCACGACGAGCACGCGCAAACGCTTGCGCTGTGAGTCGCGCGCGTCGTCGCTCACTTAGCGGCCTTGACGAACTTGATCACGACGGTCGCGCCGACGATCGGCTCGGCCGGCGTGCCCACGTAGCGGCGATCCACGACTTCCGAAACGCAGCGCGCCGCTTCCTGACTCAGATTGGTGCGCTTCGCCACCGAGACGCCCTCGGCGCGACCGCGCGCGCGCACCAAAAATTTCACTTCGACTTCGCCGCTCGTCTCTTTCAATCCGCCGTTGTCGGTCACGCATTTGGCGTATTTGTCCTTCGGCGCGCCGAGCTTGCCGATGCCGAGTTCGCCGCTTTCGGCCGTGACCGGGCCGACCGTTACTTCGAGCTTTTCGTCCGTCGAACCGGGAGCTTTGCCGGTGTCGGCGTCGTTCGCGTCTTCCGCGGGCGTGGCTTGCGCCGGCGGCGCGGCGGACGACGCTCCGCTCACTGCTTGGCTGCTATTGGGGGTGCCTTGCGCGGACGCGGCAGGCACGGTTCCGGCGCGGAGCGCCTGGGTCTCGGCTTCCGTGAGGCAGCGGAGCACGATGCCTTTGCCGTTGCCGATGCGGCCCCACGGGCACGCCGGATCGAACGGATAGCGGCGCAAGAGCGCGTCGGCGGTTTCGCCACTCGCGAGCGCACCGAAACAGAAAAGCGCGGTTGCGACGGAGAGCATCAAGAACGGACGTTTTGCGATCGTTTTCATGACTCGGAGAACCCTTTGAGGATGTATGCACTGACCGGTTCGTCGATACCCTTGAGGGTGATGCCCGGCATTTCCTCGACCACTACTTGGCTCGAGATGCGATGATAAAGATCTCGGCTGAGCAAGACGCCGCCGAGGGGAGCCTTCGATTCATGGCGCTGGGCGCGGTTTACCACGTCCCCGATGCAGGTGTAGTCGCGGCGCACGAAGCGCGAACCGATGTCCCCGCGCACGACTTGGCCGCAATTGAGCCCGATTCGCATCACCAGCGGCGGCTCCTTCGGGCGCTTCGCGTTGAACACGTCGAGCGAGCGCTGCATGCCCCACGCCGCGCGCGCGGCGCGGATCTCGTGCCCGTCGTCGAAGTCGCTGCGCGTCTCGAACACGGCCATGATCGCGTCGCCGATGAATTTGTCGATGTCTCCGCCGAAATCGCGGATCACGATGCACAAGGCGTCGAACGCTTCGTTCAAGATCGCTACGACTTCGGCCGGCTTCATCTTCGAGCTCATGTTGGTGAAGCCGGAGATGTCGCTGAAGAGCAAGGTCGCGTCCACTTCGCGCGCGCGGATTTCACCGAGCGAGCCGCCCTTCGACAGCTCTTCGGCCGCTTGCACCGCGCCCTCGCTGATGTAGAGCCGCGAAGCTTGTTTGTAGCGCGCAAGCCGTGACTCAGCGAGCACACGCTCGACGATCGCGACGCATTTATCCGGTCCGAAGGGCTTCACCAAGTAGCTCGTGAGCCCGGCCGCGCGCATCTGCGCTTGGTCGCGCTTGCTCTCGCGCGCCGTCAGCATCACGAGCGGGATGTCACGCGTTTGGGGATCGCGGCGCAACCCGAGCACGAGCTCGAAACCGTTCATGCGCGGCATGTCGTAGTCGGTGAGCACGAGCTCGGGCTTTTCGGATTTGGCTTTTTCCAGGCCGTCTTGGCCGTCCACCGCGGTCGTGACCATGAAGCCTTGGCGGCGCAAACAATCGGAGACCAAGTGGCGAATCGCGGCGGAGTCGTCGACCACGAGCACGCGTTCGCGACCGCTCAACATGCGCGTCGCGAGCAGCGAATGCAGCCGGCTCACGAGCTCTTCCGGCACGACCGGCTTTACCAAGTAATCGTCTGCGCCGACATCGAAGCCACGTTCGAGATCATTCGCCTCACCGAGCGAGGAACAAATAATCACGGGGATGCCTTCGGTCTCGCGATCGTTCTTCAACGCGAGGCAGAGCGAAAAGCCGTCGAGGCGCGGCATCTCGACGTCCGTGAGCACTAGATCCGGACGCTCTTTTTTGACCAGGTCGAGCGCCTCGGCGCCGTCCCAGGCTTCGAGCACGTCGTAGCCGGCGGCGACCAAGAGCGGCACGGTGTGTTTGTGAATCAGCGCGCTGTCGTCCACGAGCAAGACGCGCAGCTTGCCGCGCGCCGAGCTCTCGAGCGCTTCGAGTAAATCGCGCGCTTGAAACGGCAGCGCCAGACTGCGCGAAAACCCTTCGCGCTGCATGCGCGTGCAGTCCTCCGGCAAAAGACCGAGGTAGAGCGCGCGTTCGACCGCGAGTCCGTCGCGGCGCGCTTCACGCAGTGCCTCGTGTGCCGGCCGATCTTCGACCATCGGCGCGAACAGCACCACTTCCGGCAGGGTCGCGCTCTGCTCGAACAGCGCGTGCACGCTCGGCGCGACGCTGAGCGCGTGACCCGCGGGCTCGAGCGCTCGGGCCACGAAATCACCCAAAACTCCGGGGGGTGTCACGAGACCGACGTGCATGGCCGCATCCTACCCCGAGCCCTTCGCACGAAGGGCCCACAATGGGAAAGATTCTTTCCGTTTTTGCGCCGCGATGAGCGGACGAAAAGGGCTCACTTTCACGGCTCTCGGCGTTGCCCGCGCGGTGCCCGAATGATACGAGAAATCGAGCATGACTCGCTTCACTGCCGTGCGAACGAAGGCGCTCTTGGCTGGCGACTGGGCACTGCTTGCGGGCGCGGCGTTGCTCGCCTTCGCCGCGTGCAGCGCGAACGGCGGCAGCCCTCGATCGTCGAGTCAGCCGGGTAGCAGCGCGGGCTCGGGTGTGACCGCGGGCGCGTCTGCCGGCGGCAGTTCTGGAACCGTTGCCAGCGGCGGGAACAGCACGCAGAACGGCGGTTCGACTTCGGCGACTGGCGGTTCGAGTAACGGCGCGAGCGGCAGCGCGGGCGCAGCACAAGGTGGCAGTATGGGTTCGGCGGGCGCGGGTTCAGTTACCGTGGGTCAAAGCGGCGGCAAGGTGTCGCTCGCGTTCGGGCAAACGTACATCGAGGTGGATCCTGCGAATGGCGCGCGGATCACGGCGCTCCGCGTCGGTGGCGCGACGGGCATGGACGTGATCCTCGATCAGAGCGTGAATGCGGGCACGGACAATGCGGACAATTGGGGTTCGGTGTTTTGGCCTTCACCGCAGACGTGGCCGTGGCCGCCGACGGGCACGAACAGCATCGCGGCGATCAATACGTCGGGCTACACCGGCAACGCGGATACGTCGTCGTTCACGCTCACGAGCGGCGTGGCCACGACGCCCACCGTGTCGATCACCAAAAAATTCTCGGCCGACCTCGCCAAAGAAGCCATCGTGATCGACTACACGATGACGAACGGCGGCAGCGCCGCGGTCAATGTCGCGCCGTGGGAAATCACGCGCATGGGCTCCGGCAGCATCACCTTCTATCCGCAAGGCACGGGCACGCCGATGGGCAACACTTCGTTCCCACTGCCGCCGATCACGAGCGGTGCCGGCGCGACCTGGTTCCAGCACACCGGTTCGGCTACGCAATACAAGCTGCTTTCGGACGGGACGGGTGGCTGGATCGCGAGCGCGATCGGCGACTTGATCTTGGTCAAGAGCTTCAGCGACATTCCGGCTGGCGCCGCCGCCTCGGGTGAAGCCGAAATCGAGATTTATTCGTCACAAAAGTACGTCGAAGTGGAACAGCAGGGCGCAGTCACGATGCTCGCGCCGGGCGCGTCGCTCAATTGGACGGTCCGCTGGTATGTGCGTAAGATGGCTTCGCCGGCTACCGTCGGTAGCGCGGATCTCGTCACTTACGTACAGAACCTGATCAAGTAACCGTTGTCCGCGCCTGCACCCGTTTCGGCCGCCGCCGAAGCCGTGCTCACATTTTTGGAAAGTGTGGGCCGTCGTTCGGAGGCGGAGTTCTATTTGAAGCTGTTCCTCAAGCTGCCGAAGGAGAGCTTCGGCATCATCGCGCCCGGCGCGACCGTGATTCGCTCGGCGCTCGGCTCTCTGGTCGAGCAGTTGAAGTTCTTGTCCGACCTCGGGCTGCACGCGCCGATCGTACTCGGCTTGTATGATCCAGAGCGTGGAGCGCAGAGCTCCGAGCGCTTGGTCAAGCGCTTGCCGGCGGCAGGCCTCGACCCGATGCCGCATGAAATGGGTGAAGACGACCTGGCCCAGAAACTGCGCGAAGAGCTCCGCGCCGATCGTCAGCCGATCGTTCACTTTCGCGGCGTGGAAGGCCGCACGATCGACGATCGCCTGAACGATCTCGGCGTTCTGGCAAAGGCGCTCGATACGCGGAAATTCGTGCTGCTCCGCCGTCGCGGCGGGCTCAAGCCGCGTGCGCAGGGCAAGCTCGAGCTCGCGCCCGGCTACTATTTGCCGACCGACGCCGGCCGCATTTCGATCATCAATTTGCGCACCGATCGTGCGGGGCTCGAATCGCACAAGTCGCTCCCGAAACGCGACGCGGAGTTGCTCGTCGCGGCCGAGCGTTTGATCGCGCTCACGCAGCCGGGGCCGATGCTCGCCAGCATCACCTCGCCGCTGAACTTGTTGAAAGAGCTCTTTACGGTCAAAGGCGCTGGCACGCTGATCAAACTCGGCAGCGCGGTCGCCCGCCACGATTCGTATGCGGAGCTCGACATCGAGCGGCTGCGCCGTTTGCTCGAAGCGAGCTTCGGTCGCGCGCTCGAAGCGCATTTCTTCGAAGCTGCGCCGCTCGCGGTTTACGTCGAAGCCGAGTATCGCGGTGCCGCCGTGATTCGTGCGAGCTCACCCGTGCCCTATCTCAGCAAATTCGCGGTCGAGCCCGAAGCCCAAGGCGAAGGCATGGGCCGGGATTTGTGGGAAGCCGTGTCGCGCGACTATCCGAAGCTCTATTGGCGCGGTCGCCCCGAAAATCCGATCGCGGCTTGGTACGCGTCGGTGTGCGACGGCATGGTTCGCTGCGCCGAGTGGAACGTGTACTGGCGTGGCATCGAAACTGCGCGCATCCCGGAAGTGATCGAAGCCGCGCGCATCCGCCCGCCGGATTTCGGCGTCAACGTGCTCGAAGCGCCGCGCTAGTACTCCGGCCACTAGTTCATCCCGGCGTCGCGACTCCGGAGGCTTGGCAGGTGCCCGCCGTCGAGCCGTTGCTCACGCAGGCGAGGCCTTCAACCGGCAAGCACATCGTGATTTTGAATTTGCAGCCGGCGTTTTCCCAGGTTTGGAGCGCGTTACGCGCGTCGGAATAAGTCGCGCTCTTTGCATTCACTGGGATCGGGCAATCGTTCTGATTGACGATGTTCGAATCCGCGACACATTGGCCGATCGCGCTAGTGCTGCAAGACGTCGATTTGGTCACGAGCGTCATGTACTGGTTCCAAAGCGTGTCGCAGCTCTGACCACCGCCGGCTCCGCCGACTCCGCCGGCCGCGCTCGCGCCGCCGACGCCGCCCGTGCCCGTGCCCGCGCTGCCGCTCACGCCACCGGCGCTCACGCTGCCGCCTACGCTGATGTCGCCGCCCACACTGATGTCGCCGCCCACGCTCACATCGCCCGCGCTACCGACGCCGCCGCCAGTCGTGCCCGAGCCGCCACTGCTCGTCGAGCCACCACTGCTCGTCGAGCCACCACTGCTCGTCGAGCCGCCGTGACCATGACCCGCGCTGCCAGTCGTGCCGGCGATACTACTCGTTCCGGCGATGTTGCTCGTCCCCGCCGAACCCGTGGAGCCACCCGAGCCTGTCGAATTGCCCGCGCCGTCTCCGCCGCTCGAATTGTCATTCGCTTGGAAACTGCTGCCGCACGCGACACACGCAACGACCAAGACCGACCAGAGCTTCGAGCGAGTCATCGTTTGCCTCCAAGCCAAAAAACAAAAGCTTAAAACAGTGTAACATTCCGCCCTGCATCGCGCTCGCGATGGCTCGAGATCGGATCGTGTTCT